>SCTE01000377.1 GCA_004298915.1 Chloroflexota bacterium
GCTGCCGAGGACACTCGAGGAACGTTTTCGGCAACGATTGACCTGATGAGGCCGTCAACCGTCGGCCAGGACCTCGAGGAAGTCGGCGGGTGTCAGCACGGGGATGATCGCGCGAAGGTCGAGGAGATGGGCGTCGCCGGTCACCAGCGCATCGGCTCCGGCTTCGCGAGCGAGGTCGATGAGGTACTCGTCGTCCGGATCCACGCTCATCGGCTCGGGAGACGGCGGAGGGTCGGCGCGAACCACGCCCTCGCGGCGGATCAGGTCGACATACGCGTCGGCCTCGGCCTCGGTGACGTAGCGGCGGAACTTGTCGCGGCCAAGGACCTCGCGCAGCTCGGCGAGGAGGAGGGGCGAGAGGATGAGCTCGAAGGCACCAGCCCGCAGCTCCAGCAGGAGTCGGGCGCTCGCGCCGCCAGGGCTGATCAGTGCCGAGACGAGGACGTTGGTGTCAAGAACCGCGCGGGGCACGACGCTCCGCACGAGCCGCGTGCGACTCGGCTACGGCGAGCCGCATCGCCTCGTCCTCGGTCAGCTCGCTCCGGGCCCAGACACGCGCAAGCACCTCGAAGCCGAGGTATTCGCGAAGCGCGGCCTCGACGACCTCGGAGTCGCGGGTGTCCGTTCGGGCCGCTCGCACGCGAGCCGCGCGGAGGACCTCCTCGTCCACGTACAGGGTGACCTTTCGCTTCGTGGCAGCCATGGCCGCAGCATAGCGCTATGCCGTCATACCAGCAATAGCCAGTTCGAGGAGCGCCGCCGCGATCCGCACCAATATGTCGACTGCCGCCTAGACCGGGGGCAATTCCTGAAGATCGGTCTGCGCCCCCGCGAAGAGGTCGCCGACCACGGCCACGCGGTCGGGCAGCGTGCGAATGGTCCACCGATCGGGGCGTAGATCCGGGTCGTCGAGTTCGTCCCAAGTGATCGGCGCTGAGACTGGGGCGCCGGGCGCGGGGCGCACGGCGTAGGGCGCGACGAGCGTCTTGATCGAGGCGTTCTGGGTGTAGTCGAGGCGGGCCTTGCCGCCGCGGTTGCCCTTCGCCCACTCCCACGACACGAGATCAGGCACGACCGTGCCGACCGCGCGTGACAGCTTCTCGACCCAGTCCGAGGTCTGGCCGTGGTCGTAGCGCGGCAGGACCGGAACCCAGATCTGGGTCCCGCGTTGGCCTGTCACCTTGGGATAGCCGCGCACGCCGAGGTGCCCGAGCGCGGTCCGGAAGAGCCGGGTGAGGACGAGCGTCTCCTCCCAGGTCGTGTTGGTGCCCGGATCGATGTCGATCAGCGCAAACGTCGGCCGGAAGGGTGCATCGAGACGCGATGTCCAGGCGTGGACCTCGAATGCCGCCTGATTGCCGAGCCAGCAGAGCGTCCCGACGCGATCGGCCACCACGTGCTCGTTGGCCTGGCGGGCCTCGACCCCGACCTCGCGCCAGCGCCGAAGCCACTTCGGGTCGGTCGGTCGAAGGTCCTTCTGCCAGAAACCGGGCTTGTCGGCACCGTCCGGAAATCGATGCAGGTTGAGCGGCCGCTCGGCGAGGTGCGGGAGCATCGCCGGCGCGATGAGCGCGAAGTAGCGGACGAGCTCGCGCTTGGTGATCGGGCCGTCAGGATCGCCGTCGCGCGCCGGGAAGATCGGCTTGTCCAGGTTCGTGAGCTTGAGGTCGACGCCGCCGACGCTCCAGACGCCCTCCTTGCCCAGGGCATCGAGCGCCGACAGCTCCTCGGGCGTCGCCTCCCATGGGTGGATGTGCGACGACGGATCGGGCGCGGCGGACGTGCCGGCGGCGGGCGATGCCACCGCGCCCTTCCCGCGCTTGCCACGTCCCTCGGGCGCAGCCGCGGCGGGGCCGGCACCCCCGGGGATCTCCGCCTCGGCCGCCTTGACCGCGGCCTTCGTCTCCATCGCCGATTCGCGGGTCACCTCGAGCGGATCCCGTCCCATCTCGATGGCCTTGTACGAACCCTGCCGGACGATGCCATCGCGGCTCCAGCCCCCCAGCTCGGCGCGAATCACAAGCTCGGGACGCACCCAGTGGACCCTCGCGAGGTCGCCGCCCCAGCGACCCTTGTAGTCCTTCGGCGGTGGCGGATCGAACGGCGGCGCATCGACCTCGAGGTCCGACAACCGCGCAAGGAGGTCCTTCCGGGTCTTGGCGCTGATGCCGGACCCGATCTTGCCGGCGAAATGGAGCCGCGGGTCGCCGGGCGATTTGCCGGGCGACTTGCCGGGCGACTTGGCGCGCCCCTTGCTCGCCCCGCCGTCGGCCCCGCCGCCGGCCTCCTCCCGCTCGTACGTCCCGACGACGAGCGCCCCCAGATCCCGGGCGCTCCCCTCCCCCGGCGTCCACCCGCCGACCACGAGCTCCTGCTCGGGGCGGATCTTGAGCTTGAGCCAGGCGCGGGAGCGCTGGCCGGATTCGTAGCGCGAGCGCCGGTGCTTGGCGATGGCCCCCTCGAGCCCCTGCGCGGCGCAGGCCTCGAGGAACGCGACGCCCTCGGTCTCGACGTGGCTCGCATACCGCACCCGCGCGTTCTCGCGGATCACGGATCGCAGGAGCCGCTTCCGATCTTCGAGCGGGACCTGGACGAGTGAGCGACCATCGAGGTACAGCAGGTCGAACGCCTGGAAGACGAACTCGGGTGCGGCGCGCCCGTCCGTGCCCTTGACCCCGATCCGTTCCTGGAGGAGCGAGAAGTCGGGCAGGCCGTCCTTGCCGAGGGCCACGACCTCGCCATCGACGATCGCCTCGCCCGCCGCGAGCCAGGTGGCCGGGTCGAGCAACCGTGGAAAGTACGTCGCGCCGTCCTTGCCGTTCCGGGTGAACGTGCGGACCTTCCCGTCGCGGACATGGGCCTGGAGCCGGTAGCCGTCCCACTTGACCTCGAACAGCCAGTCCTCGTCCCGGAACGGTCGATCGGCGAGCGTCGCGGCCATCGGCTCGATGAAACCCGGCATCGGCGCCTCGATGGCCGAGCTGAGATCGATCTGGGCCGCGGCCGCCGGCGCCTCGCTGATCCACAGGGCGTCCCGCTCGGCCTTGACCTCGTCGTTGGTCCGGCCCGTCTTCACGCTCTGCGGGTGATCCTCCGCGTCCCAGCCCGCCACCGCGTGCTCGTCCTTCTTGTGGATCAGCAGCCACTGCTCGGCCTCGTCGTCCTCGAAGGCGCGAGCCGCGGGATCAACGTCCCCTCTGCGCCCACGCGCCGAACCGCCGCGCCCACCCCGGCCGCTCGTGCGGACGATCGTGAAACGGCCCTGGAGCTTCTGGCCATCAAGCCGGAACTTGACCTCCCCGTCGGCCACCCCGCGCTCGCCGTCGGGCGTCTCCGATTCGGCCTCCCAGGTACCCCAGT
Source organism: Chloroflexota bacterium (assembly GCA_004298915.1). GTDB lineage: Bacteria > Chloroflexota > Limnocylindria > Limnocylindrales > CSP1-4 > UBA5189. Next base: position 3,361 of record SCTE01000377.1, read on the forward strand.
CCCAGACGATGACGTCGCCGGCGCCGTACTGGGCCTTCGGGATCACGCCCTCGAAGTCGAGGTATTCGATCGGGTGGTCCTCGACGTGGACGGCCATCCGGCGAGCGGCGGGATCGAGCGTCGGACCCTTTGGCACCGCCCAGGACACCAGCACGCCGCCCATCTCCAGGCGGAAGTCGTAGTGAAGCCGCGTGGCGCGGTGGCGCTGGACCACGAACCTCCCGGAGGAGGCGGCGGCCGCGACGGCCGGGTCGCCGGCGGGTTCGGGAGTGCGCTTGAAGTCGCGCTTGCGCCGGTATTCCTCGAGCGGCATGCCGGCAGGATTGCGAACGCCGCGGGGCGTCAGGCGCTCTTGCGGCGTCGCGCCGGCTTGGCCTCTTCAGCGGCCGCGTCGGCCGCTGCGGTGCTCGCCTTCGACTTGGCGGCGACCTTCGCTGCCGGTGCGTCGGCGCGCGCCGCCTTCTTGGCCTTGGCGTCGGCGACCGAGGTCGGCGGGGGCGTGATGGCCTCGCGGGCTTCCTTGGCCTTCTTGACGCTCGCCTCGAGGGCGGCCATCAGGTCGATCAGGTTCGAGGACTCCTCGGCCGGCGCCGCGGCCGTCACCTCGCGACCCTCGACCTTGGATTCGATGATCTCCATGAGCGCGGTCCGGTACTCGTCCCGGTACTGGGCGGGATCGAACGCGCCGGTCATGGCGCCGATCAACTGCTCGGCCATCGCCTTCTCGGCGGGCTTGATCTCGGGCTCCTCGTCGTCCAGGTCGAGCTCGGTCAGGGCCCGGATCTCGTCCGGCCAGTAGAGCGTGGACAGGATCATCGTGTTCTCGAAGGGATCCAGGGCGGCGAGCGCCTCGCGGTCCTTGATCACGACCTTGCAGATCGCGGTCAGGCCCTTGTCCTTGAGCACCGACTTGAGCAGGCCGAACGCCTTGCGCCCGATCTTGTCCGGCTCGATGTAGTAGGCCTGCTTCACGAACCGGGTGTTCGTCTCCGCCTCGCTCGACTCGACGAACTGCTCGATCTCGATCGAGCGGACCGTCTTGAGCGGCAGCGATTCGAGGTCCTCGTCGGTGATGACGACGTACTCACCAGGCGCGTATTCGAACCCCTTGACGGTGTCCGAGCGCGAGATGACCTCCTCCTCGACGGGACAGAAGACCTTCATCTGGATCCGTGACAGGTCCGTCTCGTGGAGCATGTTGAAGCTGACGCCGGCGCGTGATTCGGTCGCCACGTAGAGCTTGATCGGAATGGTCACGAGGCCGAACTGGATGGCCCCTTTCCACATCGCGCGTGCCACGGCGGTTCCTCAGCTTCGATCCGGCGCCCGGTGGCCGGACCGAGACCATATCACTCGACGGCAAGGTGCCCGGCGATCGGCAATCGCGCGGGTCGGCACACAGCTCGGGTACAGTCGAACCATGAAGTTCCAGGCGCTCCTCGAGTTGAGTGGCAAGACGGCCACGGGCATGCGCGTGCCGACGTCGATCGTCGAGGGGCTCGGCGGCGGCAAGCGGCCGGCGGTCCGGGTCACGATCAACGGGTTCACCTACCGAAGCACGATCGCGGTGTATGGCGGCGAGTACCTGCTCGGCGTCAATGCCGACAACCGCGAGGCGACCGGCGCCAGGGCCGGTGACATGCTGGACGTGGAGATCGAGCTCGACACCGCGCCGCGTGAGGTGACCGTCCCGGACGATTTCGCGGCTGCCCTCGACCCGCACGCGGAAGCGCGGCGCTTCTTCGACGGCCTGTCCTACAGCGAGCGACGCTGGTTCGTGCTCGGTATCGATGACGCCAAGACACCGGAGACCCGAGCGCGCCGGATCGACAAGGCCGTCGCTCGCCTGCGCGAGGGTCGCGGCCAGCGCTGAGTTCAGGCGCTGACGGTCACGAGCTCGCGCTCGGCACGGACGATCTGGGCGAGGATCAGCTCGCGCATCCGATCCAGCGCCCCCGCGACGTTGTTGGCCGTGGTCCCGATCTGGGTCAGGTTCGACTTCATCGCGCGGATGGCCTCGAGCTGCTCGCGGATCGCGGTCAGCGCCTCTCGGAGCGCCTCGGCATCGACCTCGGCCTCGTTCTGGCGCAGGCTCGCGAGGGCGAGCAGGCGCGCCAGCCGAACCGCGGCCTCGAGCGAAGAGGTGTCCGGGTCGGCCGGATCGACGACGCAGTAGACGTCCCCGGCACGGACGTCGAACGGCGCAATCCCCGCGGGCGCGTGCTGGGGCGTGAAGACCACCAGGCCAACGGCCGCATCGCGGTTGGTGCGTGCCTCGCTCAGTTCGTCTCGCATCTCGCGACCCGAGACCTTGCGGTCCTTGGCCTCGACCACGACACGGAGTTCCATGCCGCGCGCCACCGCGGGATCCAGGGTCAGCACGAAGTCGCCCTTCTTGCATCGGCCCGAATCCCCCGCCTCGGTGCCGGTCCGCTCGAGGAGGTCATTCGCGCCGCGCGCGATGTCGCCGAGCATGCCCTCGAGGAGGGCCTCGAAGTCGGCGCCCTTGGCCGACGACTTCGCCCGCTCGCCGGCCCTGGCCGCGCCCGCGGCCTCGATGGCGATCAGCTTTTCCTCGATCGCCTTGAACCCGGCGGCCACTTCGCCGCGGAACTGGTGGAGCGGCGAGCCCATCCGAGTCGGATCCAGGAGCGTGGCGAGGCGCGAGGCGTCGCCATCAAAGTACGAGTCGAGCATCGCGGACATCTTGCCGATCGCCGAATCGCGGCGCTTCGGGTCGAACAGCTCCGTGACCATGGACTGGAGCTTGCCGCGATCGCCCAGGAACGTCTCGAGCGTCCGCGGGAGGCGACCATCGCCATCCCCGAAGTTCGAGCGGAGGACCTGCTCGAGGGCCTCGGCCGCGCGGTCATTCGCGGTCCGGTTCTGCTCCGCGAAGCGGTCAAACTCAGAGCGGACGGCATCGAGGTTGAGGGTCACGCCGACGCTCTGGAGCGCGGTCAGGCCGATGCGCAGGGCCCGCTCTACCACGAGGGGCCGCTCGTGCTCCGGCTGGCCGGCGAGCCAGGCGGCCTGGCCCGGATCCACGAGGGTCATCCGGTCGATGAGGATCCGGTCGCCATCAATGCGAATTGACGGGTCCGGGCGGGACGGGAGCGAGACGATTCGTGCTTCCATGCCCACATCTTCGGGGCCTCGCGTGACACCTAGCGTGTCACACGGGCTGAACCGAAGTTGCATGACCGCGATTTGCTTATCTCCGGGAGTCCCCTGGCGAGTAGTCCCATCGAGGGCGAAGCTCTTCCATTGAGTCCCTGGCGTTGGCACTAGACGGACATTGTCCATATTCGTGCTCATGCCCGAACACCAGCGGCGGCGAGGTCAACTCCCCGCGCGTCCGCACCCACATCTGATCAGCACTCCTAACGAGACTCCCTCCGGGGGGGACGCCCGCGCGCCGATCCACCATAAGTTAACGTTTGTCCCCTTAGTCAGGTACCTTCCGAGGTCGTTCGCCCTGCCGCCCTCCCTACCGGTCGCCAATGAGACAGGAGTCACCAATGAAGAGGATCCTGAGCCGCCTCTCGATCGCGGTGTTCGCCTCCCTGGTCCTCGCCGGGCCCGTACTTGCGAACAGCGTCTTCTACAGCTGGACAATGAATCTCCGCGTTGTTGACAACCACGTCCTACACACGATGACGGCTGGCACGTTGACGCACCAAGGCCAGGTCTGGACGACGTCAACGGATGTGGGCTTCTTTCCAAGCGTTCTCATCGTGCACCTTGATGTCTACAAAGAAACCGGCTTCATCGACACGTACATTTGTGGAGCGACGGTTCAGCCCAAGAAGGCTTTCAACGTCGGGACTCAGTTCACGAAGAACTGCGGCGCCATCAGCTCGGGTGACTGCTTCATTGTTGTTTGGAAGAGCGACGACGATCATTGGAACGAGCAAGGACAAGGCGACCTCATAACCCCTTAGGGCCGCCGCGACGGCGCATCGCCTGTTCTTGTAACGATCGCACTCAGACAAAGAGGCCAATCATGTACATCGGAGCCGAAGTTATCTGGCTCGCCACAGTCGTTGTCGCTCTCGCGACCATCGGCCGCGGCTGGCGGAGGCATGCTCCCATCGCCCGGATAGGATGCGAGCTCGTGTTCCTGGGATATTTGGCCGGCGTAGCCAGCGTGACGTTGTTTCCGATCATCTTGGAACCCGGGTTCATCCAGGAGATGCGTCAGACGAACGATCTTGCGGACGGTATCAATCTCCTGCCTCTTGCCGGTCTGGGTGTCATCGATGGAACGCTAGGCCATCAAGTGTTCTTGAACGTACTCCTGGGTGTGCCTTTTGGATTCTCGATGCCATTTCTGGGCGTCATAGCCGCGAGGCGCGTCGTTGCGTTTGGCGTCGTGTTCGCTGTCTCAATCGAGTTGGTCCAGCTAGCGATCGATGTTGCCTATCAGTTCGGCTATAGAACCGTCGACATCAATGATGTGATCTCGAACGTCGTGGGCGTCACAATCGGGTTCGGCCTGTTTCGCTTCGTCAGACTCGCCTATGGTGCCCTGAAGTTCAAGTCCAACGACGTGGGGGATTACCTTCATGGGGTCCTGTCCCCGTGACAGGCGGAAAGTGGACCAGTCCGGATTGAGGGTTGGTACACCCGAATACGTCCGGTTCGGGCCGCGCTCCGCGCTCGGAGGGTCGATCCCGGCCAATGGTCGACCAGCGTCGTTAGAGCGTCCCTGGACCCTCGGCGTGCCCATCGGCTCACCCGGCAGACGAAGTGTTGACCACCAGATCTGGATTGCCGAGACCTCAGCTGCCGCGGTACGTCGTCATCGAGAACGGCGAGAGCAGCAGCGGCACGTGATAGGACCGCGTGACGTCGTCGATCTTCAGGTCGAGCGACATCTTGCGGAAGAACCGGTCATCGGCGGGCCGCAGGCCACGGATGCCACCGAGATTGAATTCGAGTCGATAGACGCCCGGCGACATCGGTCGCTCGAGGAGATCGCGGATCCGCCCGTCGCCATCGGTCAGCGCCTGGGTCAGGCGGATCGGACGATCGTCCTCGCCGAGCTTGTACAGGCTCACGTGAATGCCGCCCGCGGGCAGGCCGGTCTGGGCATCGAGGACGTGCGTCGAGATCGTCGGCCCGGACGGGGCGGCACTCGGCGGCAGTGAATCCACCACGGGATCCGGCGCTGGGGGTGTTCCCGAGTCGCTGCTGGACACGTATCCTCCGGGGCATGGGAAATCTTTCGATCACGGTCGGCGACGACCTCCACTTTAGCGCCCGGTGGGAAACCGCCGCGCCCCAGACCATCGAGGCGATCCGACGGATGCTGCCGATCGAGAGCCGGCTTATCCACTGCCGCTGGTCCGGCGAATCCACGTGGATCCCGTACGGCGATTTCCGCCCGGGCATCGACTACGAGAACCACACCTCGCATCCGGCGCCCGGCATGCTCGCGATGTATCCCGGCGGAATCAGCGAGTGCGAGATCTTCTTCCCGTACGGCGCCTGCACGACCTCGTCGAAG
>SCTE01000586.1 GCA_004298915.1 Chloroflexota bacterium
CCCTATAAATCCGAGTGATCGTCGTCAGGCACGCTTAATTGAGAATTTGTATTGTTGAGTTTTTGTACAAGTTTTAGCAGGAGATGTTTATGAAACGTTATTTATCTTTGATGGTGTTGGCATCGTTCGTCTTTGCAGGCGTGGCATATGGGCACGCGCACGTACAAAAATCCGAACCGGCCAACAACAGTACCCTGAGTGAATTGCCCAAGAATGTCATGCTCGAATTCAACGAAGCCGTACTGCTCACCGTGCTGACGTTGCAGAAAGGCGATACCAAAGTACAGGATCTGGGGCCGCTGCCTAGCGCAGCGGCAAACACTGTCTCTGTGCCGATGCCTGTTGTGAACGCCGGCAGCTACATCATCAAGTGGCGTGCCGCCGGTGACGATGGGCATGTGGTATCGGGCAAGGTGATGTTTACGGTGATGCCGACGGCCGGCAAGGCTCAATAGTCGGTGGACATGCCAGTCGACATTGTTTCTGTCGTCATACGCGCGTTAAGTTTCGTGGCGTTGTTTCAAGCGGCGGGTATCGCCTTGTTTATGGCGATGTTGGGTCGAGCGTTGACCTCGTCGGAGTTACCGATCCGGCGCGTCGCTCGTTGTAGCGCGTGGGCGGCGATCCTCTTGGTGGCGATGTATCAACTGCTGGCGGCCGCACGCATGATGGGCGAGTTTTCCGGTGTAATGAATCTACCCATGCAGTTGCGCGCGTTGCAAACTAGTGCGGGAGCGGCGAGCGCATTGCGCATCGCTGGCTTGTTGTTGATCGCTTGCACTGTGATGCGTAAGCACTCCGGTGGCAGAGTGGCGAGTGTTGCCGGCGCGACGCTGGTGGTCCTGTCGTTTCTGGTCACTGGCCATACGTCGAGCAACCCACAACGCTGGTTGCTGGCGCCGCTATTGCTGGTGCATTTGTGGGTGGCGGCTTTCTGGTTCGGCAGTCTGTGGTCGTTGTATTCGTCCAGTGCAATCGAGACCGCTCAAGTGACCGCGGTGTTGGCTGCCAAATTCACGGCCATCGCCAGTTGGTTGGTTCCCGGTATTGCCGTTGCGGGGGTAGTGATGGCGACCAAGTTGCTGCCCAGTGCCGGCGCTTTGTTGATGCCTTATGGTTTGTTGCTGTTGGTGAA
>SCTE01000378.1 GCA_004298915.1 Chloroflexota bacterium
GTTGGTGATGGTCGGCGCACCGAACTTCTTGTCGAGGACGACGTTGCGGCCCTTGGGGCCGATCGTCACCTTGACCGCGTCGGCGAGGCGGTCGATGCCTCGCTTGAGCGATCGGCGTGCGGTTTCGTCAAAGATGAGCTGCTTGGCCAAGGTGGATGTCCCTCCGGGGTGTGTGGCGATTCGAGTCAGACCGCGCCGGCAGACGCCGGCGTCAGGGTCAGTCCTCGACGATCGCGAGGATGTCCTTCTGGCTGACGATCAGCAGATCGTCGCCGTCAACTTTGAATTCGGTGCCGGCGTACTTGCCGTAGAGGACCTTCTGGCCGACCTTGACGTCCATGGCTTCGCGCTTGCCATCGTCAAGGACGCGGCCCGGTCCGACGGCCAGGATCTTGCCCTCCTGGGGCTTCTCCTTGGCGGTGTCCGGCAGGACGATGCCGCTCTTGGTCATCTCCTCGCGCGCGGATGGTTCGATGACAACGCGATCCCCGAGCGGGAGAAGCTTCTTCGATGCAGTGGCGGTGGCCAACGTGCGTACCTCCTGTGACGGCGGTTTGCCGTCGGGGCTGAATTGGTGGAGCCTCCGGGACGCGCACGGCGCACGATCCGAACGGCTCCTTGACGATCCGTTGGTGCCGCACGGCGGCTCCGGCCTCGACGCGACCTCCCGTTCTCGGGGCGCACTGTCGACCGGATGTTCCGTCGATTAGCACTCTCGGGGTGAGAGTGCCAACAGTGTAGAGAGTCCGCTCGGCGAATGTCAACCGGCCGGGCCGCGCAGCCGACCACGGCCGTCACGGGACGGGCGTCAGTGCCCGATGGTCACCGTGAGCGACCCGGCCGCCGTGTTGCCGGTGAGCCCGACGCAGCCGTTGCCGTCGTAGCCGATGACGAAGTTGTAGACGCCCTCGAACCCGTCGGTCTCCTCGACATCCTTGAGCGCAATCATCCCCGGCTTCAGGGACGTCGGTCCGGTGTAGACCTGGTTGCCGTCGGCATCGACGATCAGCATCCCGTCGAGGTGGAGCAGGACGTGATGGGCGCCCTCGACCTCGACCGGCAGGCCACTCCCGCCCTGGCTGAACGGCGGGGTCGCGGCGGTGAGACGCCCCATCCCACCCGTCGGGCCGGGAGCGATGGGCCCGAACGTGAACGTCACGCGATCGGACGCTCCATCGGAATCGGCGGTCATGTCGAGGAGCGTGTTCGATCGGAGCAGTCCCGTCTGGGGCGCGACGACGCAGCCGGCGTCAGCCGTACCCGCGGTCGTCGGGCTCGCGACCGGGCTCGAGGTCACGCCGGGCGTGTCGGGAGCACCCGTGGGTACCGGAGCCGGCGCGCAGGCTGCCACGAGGAGCACGAGGGCGGCAAAGGCCCCGGCCAGCCCGATGACCTGGGAGCGCTGTTGACGGATCAACACGAACCTCGTCCTCCTGGGGATGCGGCGATCGGAGCCGCGCGATCTGACGACGAAACGAGCCGTCTCATTGCTACGGTCGCCCGGTCACGCGATCGTACGTGGCGACCAGCCGGTGGCCGATCTCGACGACCGGCTCATCGCGACAGGCGGCCAGCCAGCGTGCCGTGATGCCGACCCAGGCGGGCTCGTTCCGCCCGCGCGGCGCACCGGGCGGGGACAGGAACGGCGAATCCGTCTCCACCAGGAAACGATCCGCCGGCACGATCCGGGCCACGTCGGCCGATGCCTCCTCGCCTCGACGGAAGACGAGCCCGGAGAAGCTGATGACGGCGCCGAGATCGAGCATCGCCCTGGCGTAGTCGACCGGCCCCGAGAACGAGTGGACGATGGTCCGCGGCGGATCGCCGCCGAACCGCCCGAGCTCGGCGAGCAGGGCGTCCTGGGCATCACGGGCGCCGGCCCGGGACCGGCAGTGGAGGATCGCCGGCTTGCCGGTGTCGACGGCGAGCTCGAGGTTGCGTCGCAGGTTGGCCAGCTGGTCGTCGATCGGCGAGAAGACGCGGTCGTAGTCCAGGCCGGTCTCGCCGATCGCGACGACCCGTGGATCGCCCGACCAGCCGACGATCCGCGTCCAGCCGGCGTCATCGATGCGCGCTGCGTCATGGGGATGGATGCCGACCGCGGCATCGAGCCAGGCGTGTCGCTCGACGAGCTCGAGCGCGCGCGCGCTCGACCCGAGGTTCCAGCCGGGCACGAGGATCCGCTCGACGCCCGCCGCCCGAGCGGCGGCGAGGACCGCGTCGACGTCCCCATCGAATCGGTCGGCCTGGAGGTGCCCGTGGCTGTCGACGAGTCGTACCGGGTCCTCGCCGGTCTGACGATCAGGGCCCCGCAGGTTCGACATCGAGGCGCGGGAAGAGGGGCTCCGGGGCGGCCATCGAGCCCGGCTCGGCCGCGTGCGCGCCCCAGACAAGCTCGTGGCCGACCGACGGCCCGCCATTGCTGTCCGGGCCGTACGGCCAGGCATGGCCGAGCTGAGCCAGGATTCGCGGGGCGGTGGCGGGCAGGAACGGGGCCACGGCGGTTCCGAGCAGGCGGGCAGCCTCGACGAGGTCGCCCAGGGCTTCCCGGAGCCGTGTCGCGGCGGCGTCATCGCCCGCCTTTGCCGCCTTGGCCAAGGTCCATGGCTGCTCCTGGTCCACGAATCGGTTGGCCTCGCCCACGAACCCCCACAGGGCGGCCAGGGCGTCGTGGAGCTCGCAGGCTTCGAGGCGCCGGACGTACTCGTCCCGCGCCTGGGCCCACGCCACCGCCAGCGGGGACGAGCCATCGTCGGTCCGCGGCGCCGGGCGCTCGCCGCCGAGGTACCGCCCGGCCATGGAGACCGTCCGGTTGACGAGATTGCCGAAGTCGTTCGCGAGGTCCGCGTTGTAGCGCCGGACGAACCCGTCCCAGCTCACCTCCGTGTCGCGATCGAAGGCGACCTCGCGGAGGGTCACGTAGCGGGCACCATCGCTCCCGAACGCCGCGACGAAGTCCACGGGGTCGAGGAAGTTGCCCCGACTCTTGCTCATCCGCTCCCCGCCGGCAGCGAGCAGCCAGCCGTGGATCCAGACCTTCCGCGGCGCCTCGAGCCCGGCACTCCAGAGCATCGCCGGCCAGTAGATGGTGTGGAACCGCGCGATGTCCTTGCCGATCACGTGGAGATCGGCCGGCCAGTACCGGGCGAACGATTCCGGATCATCGGGAAAGCCGGCGCCCGTGATGTAGTTGATGAGCGCGTCGTACCAGACGTAGATCGTGCCGGCCTCGGGATCCCACGAGCCATCCTCGCGCTGCGCGGTCTGGCCGTCCTCCCCGATCGGGAACGGGATGCCCCAGGTCGCGCCCGCGCGCGAGATCGAAAAGTCCTCGAGGCCCTGCCGGATGAACCCGAGCATCTCGTTGCGCCGGTAGTCGGGCTGGACGGCTCCCGGGTTGTCCAGGAACCAGCGTTCGAGGCGCTCCTGGTAGGCGGACAGGCGGAAGAACCAGTTCTTCTCGGTCAGCCACTGGAGGGTGACGTCGGGGTGGTTGGGGCAGCGCCATCCGCCGGCGGTCTCGAGGAGATCGCTGGCCGCCTTGAACCCCTCGTTCGGGCAGTACCAGCCTTCGTAGGTCCCGAGGTAGATGTCGCCGTTGGCGTGGGCCCGGCGGACCATCTCCTGGGCGGCCCGGACGTGGTCCGGATCGGTCGTCCGGATGAACCGATCGGGCGTGATTCCGAGCGCCGCCTCGGCCGACGTGAACAACCCGACCTTGTCGTCCACAAATGCCTTCGGGCTCACGCCTTCCTCGGCGGCCCGCTGGGCGATGTTGACCGAGTGCTCGTCGGTGCCGGTGAGGAACCGGGTGTCGTCGCCCTTCATGCGATGCCAGCGGGCGATCACGTCCGCGCCG
>SCTE01000379.1 GCA_004298915.1 Chloroflexota bacterium
GCTCTTCCGATCTCCGAGGTGGTAGGGGACCATCACGCCGAGGCGGTGCCACGTCGGCGCCGCGTCGCGCGACGCCGGCGGGTCGACGAACTGGCGCCGGCCAAGGACCGCGTCCGACGTCACGAACAGCCACGCGCCGGCCGCCGCGACCCACGAACCGCTCGCGGTTGCCGCGATCGCCATCACGACGATGGCCGCAAGGTACGCGCCCACGGGACGTCGCAGGCCGGCCGCGGTCGCGCCGCGCAGGATCGGCCGCCCCAGGACGAGGAGGACCGCGACCCCGACCACGGCACCGATCGCCGCGGCCGGTCCGTGGAGCGGCCCGAGCAGGAACGCGGCGAGGTACGCAACGTGGGCCAGGAGGAACGCCGCGAGGCCGGCGCGGAACCGGACCGGCGGCAGGAGCAGCAGGTCGCCGAACAGGGAGGCGCCGAGCGCACCGGCGAGCAGCAGGCTCACCGGACGGGCCTCGGGATCGCCGAGCAGGGCAGCCGCGATGAGGACCGCGATGACCGCCGGCTTGGCGACGCGCTCGCGCCGAACGTCACCCTGCGCCACGACGTACCAATCCACCATCGCGACCGCCCCGGCCCCGATCAGGAGCGCCAGTTCCAGGTTCGTCACGAGCGGGTGGCCAGGGCCGAGGGTGCGTGCATCCCGGGTATGATGCCCCACGTGACGAACGAACCAGCCAACCTCCGGCCATGGTCGGGCGATCGAGGACCGGCGGGGTGGGGTCTCGGCGACGGACAGGCGATCCCGTGGGAGTACGCGGCGGCCCCGGAGGCTCGGGACATCGTCAAGCTCCAGGATCGCTACGGGCTGTTCATCAACGGCAAGTTCGGCGAGGCGTCCGACGGCGCGGTCTTCGCGACGATCGACCCGTCGACCGAGGAGAAGCTCGCCGACGTCGCGCGCGCCACGCCCGAGGACATCGATCGCGCGATCCGCGCGGCACGGCGGGCGCAGCAGCGCAGCTGGGGCTCGCTACCGGGTCGCGAGCGGGCGAAGTACCTGTTCCGGATCGCCCGGATCCTCCAGGAGCGCAGCCGCGAGTTCGCCGTCCTCGAGACCATGGATTCGGGCAAGCCGATCAAGGAGAGCCGGGACGTCGACGTGCCGCTCGCCGCGGCTCACTTCTGGTACTACGCCGGCTGGGCGGACAAGCTCGACTACGCGTTCCCGGGCCGGGTGGCGCGGCCGCTCGGGGTCGCGGCACAGGTCATTCCGTGGAATTTTCCGCTCCTCATGCTGGCCTGGAAGATCGCGCCGGCCCTCGCGGCCGGGAACTGCGTCGTCCTGAAGCCGGCGTCGACCACGCCCTTGAGCGCGCTGCTGTTCGCGGACGTCTGCCGCCAGGCCGACCTGCCGCCAGGCGTCGTCAACATCGTGCCCGGGCCGGCGGCGATCGGGATGCACCTGGTCTCGAGCCCCGGCGTGGACAAGGTGGCGTTCACCGGCTCGACCGGCGTCGGCAAGCTCATCCATCGGGCCGTTGCGGGCACGGACAAGGCGCTGACGCTCGAGCTCGGTGGCAAGGCCGCCAACATCGTGTTCGAGGACGCGGCGCTGGACCAGGCCGTCGAGGGCATCGTCAACGGGATCTACTTCAACCAGGGAGAGGTGTGCTGCGCGGGTTCGCGCCTGCTGGCCCAGGAATCGATCGTCGAGCCGCTCATCGAGAAGCTCAAGGACCGGCTGTCGACGATCCGCGTCGGCGACCCGCTCGACAAGAACACCGATGTCGGCGCGATCAACTCGCGCCAGCAGCTCGAGAAGATCACCGAGCTCGTGGCGGCCGGCGTCGCCGAGGGGGCCGAGCTCTACCAGCCCGCCTGCGATCTGCCGGATCGTGGGTACTTCTTCCGCCCGACCCTGTTCACGAACGTCGCCCAGAGCCACCGGATCGCAAAGGAGGAGATCTTCGGGCCGGTGCTCTCCGTGCTGACCTTCCGGACCCCGGAAGAGGCGGTCGAGAAGGCCAATAACACGCCGTTCGGCCTGTCGGCGGGGATCTGGACGGAGAAGGGCAGCCGGATCCTGTCGATGGCCCGGCGGATGCGTGCCGGCGTCGTCTGGGCGAACACCTTCAACCGGTTCGATCCCGCGTCGCCGTTCGGCGGCTACAAGGAATCCGGGTTCGGCCGCGAGGGCGGATTGCCCGGCCTCCACGCCTACGTCCGGCTGGAGGATCGTTGATGGCCGGCCGTCGGGCGACGTCGGGCGTCACGCGGGCCGGCTCCGGCGCGCCGCAGCGTGCCGGCTCGAGCGCGCGTGCCGGTTCCACTGCGCCGCAGCGCGCCGTCGCGGGCCCGGCGCCGCGGATCGACGTCCGAAAGACCTACAAGCTCTACATCGGCGGCGCCTTCCCGCGCACCGAGAGCGGGCGGTCCTACCTGATCTCGGCGGCCGACGGGACGCCGATCGCCAATGCCTGTCGCGGATCCCGCAAGGACGTCCGGGAGGCGGTGCGCGCCGCGCGCAAGGCCTTCCCCGGCTGGGCCGACCGGACCGCGATGAACCGGGGCCAGGTCCTCTATCGCGTCGCCGAGCTCATGGAGGGCCGCCGCGACCAGTTCGTGGCCGAGGTCGTCCAGGCCGAGGGCCTGCGCCCGGATCGGGCGCGGATCGTCGTCGACCGGGCCATCGATCGATGGGTCTGGTATGCCGGCTGGGCCGACAAGATCGCCCAGGTCCTGGGCTCGTCCAATCCCGTGGCCGGGAGCTACTTCAACTTCACGATTCCCGAGCCGACCGGCGTCGTCGGGATCGTCGCGCCGGAGACATCGTCACTGCTCGGCCTGGTGTCACGGGTCGCGCCGGCACTCGTGACCGGCAATGCGGTCGTGGTCCTGACGTCCGAGACCCGGCCCCTGCCGGCGATCACGCTGACCGAGGTCCTCGCGACGTCCGATGTCCCGGGCGGCGTGGTCAACGTCATCACCGGCCTCAAGAAGGAGCTTGCGCCGGTCCTCGCCGGCCACGTGGATGTGGACGCGATCGACGTCTGGGGGGTCGAGGATGCCGCGCGCCGGGACATCGAGCTCCTGGCCACCGACAACGTCAAGCGGATCGCCCACCGGCCGCCCGGCGTCCGGGAGGATCGGTTCGACTGGCTCGATGACCGGGCCACGGAACGGCCGGAGTGGATCGCGGCCTATCTCGAGATGAAGACGG
>SCTE01000004.1 GCA_004298915.1 Chloroflexota bacterium
GGCTGGGGCACCAACTACGACGAGGGCTTCCTGCCCGGCGTCAACGGGGCCGACTGGATTTACCGCGATCCCGACGGCAACCGGGTCGCCGTCGATGAAAATGCCGATGGGCAACTCGTGTCCGGCGCCGGGGTTCGCCTCGATCACTACCGGGCGACGCTCATCGAGGACAACAACCTCACCGGCTGGACCGGCGGGACCGTGTCGCGATCGACGAGCGAACACTACGCTGGGACGGCGTCCATCTCGATCGCCACCAACGGTGGCTACTCCCTGACGTATGGCTTCCGACCGGTCGATGTGAGCCACTTCATCTACGGATCGTTCGCCACCAAGGCGACCGGCGCAACGGGCGTCGGCATCGGGTTCCACGTCAAGAACGATTCGACGGGGTCGGAGGGTTGGCTGTACTACACGCTCGGGACCGACTTCGCCGTTCCGGGCACCACCAAGATCGCGCTCGGAGGCTCGGTCGCGTCGTGGCAGCAGATCCTCCAGCGGAGTGTGCTGTACGACCTCTACTCCAATGGCTTCGGCTCGTCCTATGACCACTACCTCATCGATGGGCTCCAGGTCCGCGGGAACGGGACCGCCGGGACGGCCTACTTCGACTCGATTCGCTTCGAGGGTCGCAACTCCGGGATCTTCTCCGATCTCGTCACGGGGCAACCCGCGTGGACCGCGAACAGCGGCAATGCGACGGCCAATACGACCGACAAGGTCCAGGGCGTCAACAGCCTCCGGATCGCCCCGACATCGATCGCCGCGAGCCCCGCCTGCGCGGGTTGTCTCACCGGAGACATGAACGCCTATCCGTATCTGCGCTGGGCGTGGAAGAAGGTCGGTGGGTCGACGATCGCCTATGTCGTGAACCTCAAAGATGCCCGAACCCTCGCGACCGGAACGTTGACCTACTACGCAGGTCCGACGCCACCGACGGGCGCGGTCAATCCGATCCAGGTCGCGTCCTCGATCCCGGACCACTGGATCTACGTGACCCGCAACCTCCTCGAAGACGCCCGCCAGGTGCTCGGGTTCTACAACGACCACGACACGTCCGGTTCGGCGAACACCCCGTCGGGCGGCCCGACGCCCGATGACACGCTCCTGACGGGGTACATTCTTGTCGCGTCCGACGGCGCGTATGCGCTGTTCGACGACAGCGGCATCCGGACGCTGCCCGACACCGGCGATCAGCTCGGGGCAACGACGGGTGACGACTTCGTGGCCACGTATCGCGACGGCGTTGTCCACCGCTTCAATCGGGACGGACGCCTCGTGGCGATCGATGACCTCGACGGCAATCGGCTGCAGCTCGCGTGGTCGTACAACAGCGCCGGGACGAGCCTCAATCTTGACCGGATCATCGCGCCCGCCGATGGCCAGGCGTTGAGTGCCGGAACGGCCCAGCGCGAGATCGCCGTCAGCACGCAGGCCGCCGGATCGACCATGGTGCGGTTCACCGAGCAGCTTGGTTCGACTTCGAGCGCGCCGGGCCGCTATACGGAGTTCCAGCGGACCCTCGGCGCTGACCTGACGGCCGTGGTGCCGGCGCGCCAAAGCGCCGCCTGCGCCGGATCCGGCGCGACGGGCTGCCTCAAGTTCGCCTACACGACGGGCAGCTATCTGACCCGGGTCGACGACCCGCGCAACACCGGTTCGAACAGCTTCACGACCGGGATCACCTGGACGGCGGGGGCACCGACCAAAATCACCGCGAACGCCACGGGTTCGGACCTGTTCCGCGTTCTCAGCTGGGACGCCACTACCGCCTGGCAGCTGCGCCCGGAGTACCAGGACGCCAACGGGATTGCCACCGGCACCAATGGCTACGCCCGCTACGACGACCTCAGCCCCAACGGCTCCGTTCTGATCGAGTACGCCCCGGTGGCGTGCACCGCGGCGAACTGTGGTGCCGCGCCGGGGCCAGCCGACAAACTCGTCGAGTACCTGGTCGACGGCATCGACAACTACACGTCCGAGGTCCACTACCGGACGACCGGGAGTACCAACAAGATCACGACGCGCCGGGGAACCTTTGCCGCCGCCAAGGTCGACAACCTCGCCGATCCTCTGACCGCCGGCCTGACCGCGTGGACCCAGACGGCCGACCAGTTCGACGCCTCCCACGCTGCCGGCAACGATGACCTCTACCGGACCGACCTGACGTACAACGAGTTCGGCCAGGTCACGGACGCCACGACGCCGTTCACCAATCCCGCCGGGGGGACCTCGACCCAGGACGTCGTCACCGTGTATGACGCCGAGGGCCACGTCGTCCAGTCCTCGGATGCCACGTACATCACGAACCCCGGGTTCGAGGGCCAGCTCGCCGGCTGGACCGGGACGGGGGCGTGGACCCAGACCGGCGTCGCATCGGGGGTGGGAGCCCTGCAGCTCACGGGCGCCCAGACGGAATCCCAGACCGCGTTGCTGCTGCCAGGCGAGACGTTCCGGTTCCAGGCGGCCCTCAAGGCCGCCGCCGGCAGCACGACCGGCTACAAGGTCGACTACGAGAAGCCCGGCGGCACGTACAGTGCCCTGCTCCCGCTCACCACGAACGCGGCCACCGCCTGGACGACGGTCAGCTACGACATCGCGATTCCCCAGGACGGGACCGGGCGGGTCCGGCTGACGTTCTCGGTGGGTGGCGGATCCGGGACCGCGTATGTCGACGATGTGGCCGTCTTCACCCGATTCGGTGCGACCGCCTATCTCGCTGATGGGCGCGTCGATCGCACGACCGACGTCCTGGGCCGGGTCACGCTGTACGGCTACGCAGCGGCTGCGGTCCACCCGGCCATCTTCCCGACCACGGTCACCGCGAACTACGTTGCCGGTCAACCGGCCACCGCCGACCAGAACGTCGCGAGCTCGAGCACCTATGACGCGTGGGGCCGGGCGCTCGTCACGACCGACCCCGACGGGGTGCAGGCCACGTCGGTCTATGGACCGAACATGACGGACGTGACCGCCACGGCCGACGGTCTCAACAACACAACAACCTTCACGTTCGACGAGATCGGCAACCAGCGCTCGTCCGATGATCCGGTCCACCCACCGGCGACCTCGACCTTTTCGTTCTTCGGCGATCCGGTCGACGTAACGGCACCCGACGGGATCGTCACCCACTATGCCTATGACGGCGTCGGCCGCCAGACCTCGGTGACCGCCAACTACGTCGCGGGCGGCGTCGGGGTCGCCGGCGTCACCAACGTCAAGTCGACCCAGACGTACGATGCGTTCGGCAACGTCACCCGGACGATCGGTGATGTCGGTGGTGGCCTCGCCACGTCCGACGTCACCACCGACGCGACGTTCGACCTGACCGGTCAGGCGATCAGCCAGACGGTGTATGAGGACGGCACCACGACCGGCCCGCGGACAACGACGGCGTTCTTCAACGCGGCCGGCCGCGCGACCGGCAGCCGGGGTCCGATCAACCCGACCGCCGCCGCGTCGCCGGTCTGCCCGGGCTCAGCCCTCAAGTGCAACAGCGTGGCGACCCTCGACATGAATGGCCGGACCGTCGCGACGACCGACGCGTACGGGGTCGTGACCCGAATCTGGTACGACTTCGCCGGCCAGCAGGTCCGGACCATCGCCAACTACATCGATGGCATCTACGCGGCCGCCGAACCGGCGCGCGACATCATCAGCCAGACCCGCTACGACACCGCTGACCACGTGGTTGCCGTCACCGACGTGCTCGGGCGGACGACGTCGACGACGTACGACAACCTCGACCGGATCACGGTCCTCACCCGTTCGGATTCCTCTTGGATCAAGACCGTCTATCTGCCATCCGGCCGGATCGACCGGGTCAGCCGGCCCGGAGCGGCCGGCCAGTTCGACACCCAGGTGGGCTGGACGAAGAACCTGTACGACGCCGCGGGGCGCCAGACGACGACGATCACCGACTATGACACCACCGGCGGCGCCCAGTTCGCGCTCACGACGTTCGAATCAGGAACCGCCGAGGGCTTCGGGACGAGCGCCAACCTGTTCATCGCCGCCGGCGCGACGGTCTCGGCGTCCGCCGCCGCGGCCACCGGTGCCGCGTCCCGTCACATCGTGACGAGTGCCGCGACCAAAAACCAGGGCATCAGTGCGCCCGCGACGGGGACCTTCTTCGCCGGCCACACGTACAAGGCCGTCGTCTGGGCCAAGGGCGCCACTTCTGGCCAGAGCTGGGGCCTGGATCTCGGCTACCCGACCACCGGGACGTACGCCGAGGCCACGCTCACCTCGACCGGTTCGTCCTGGCAGCGTCTCGAAGTCAGTTGGACGCCCGCCGTGACCTATACGACCGGGGTCCTCGTGGGCTTCCGCGGCAACCGCGAGCAG
>SCTE01000380.1 GCA_004298915.1 Chloroflexota bacterium
CAGCGAGCACCAGACCCTGTCCGTCCTTAGCACGCTCGTCGACCTCGCCCGCCGCTGGGGTGCCCTGACGATCGCGGAGGGCGTCGAGACGGCCGAGCAGCTCGAGATGATCCGGGTCCTGGACGTCGACGCGGGCCAGGGCTACCTGCTGGGACGTCCGTCGGCGGTCATCGCCAAGGAGGACATCGATCTTGACGAGCTCGTCGGGACCATCTCGCCGCGCCGGGCCGTTGCCGCGGCACCACGACCTGCTCCCGCCCGGCCCTCCTTCGACGTCCGACCTGCGGCCAGGGTCACGCCGCGAACGGCCGTGACCATGCTCACTGAGCCGTTGCCGAGCCCGTTCGGCCGAACCTAGGCCATGCCGGCCAGGGCGCCGAGATGCTCGGTGAGACGGAGATTCTCGCGGTAGTCGATCGGGACCTCCACGAGCGCGGGGCCGTCCACCTCGAGGGCGCGCTTGAGCGTCGGGTAGAGATCGTCGGCCGAGGTCGGGCGGAACCCGGCAATCCCGAATGACTGCGCATAGGCGACGAAGTCCGGGTTTCCGAACTCGACGCCGAACGGCCGCCCGAACTCGTTGCGCTGCTTCCAGTCGATCAGGCCGTAGCCATCGTCCCGCCAGACAACCACGACGATGTTCGTCCCGATCCGCTTCGCCGTCTCGAGTTCCTGGGAGTTCATCAGGAACCCTCCGTCGCCGCACAGCGCCACGACCTTGCGGTCCGGGTGGACCAGCTTGGCGGCGATCGCACCGGGCACCGAGATCCCCATCGCGGCAAAGCCGTTGGAGATGATCACGGTGTTCGGCTCGTAGGCCTGGTAGAGCCGCGAGACCCAGACCTTGTGCGCGCCGACGTCGCTGACCACGATGTCGTGCGGGCCGAGTGCCCGCCGCAGCTCATGGATGGCTCGCTGGGGCTTGATCGGGAAGCCCTGGTCGGACTCGCAGGCGACGAGATCGGCGAGCAGCGCCGTGCGAAGGTCGGCGTTGACCACGATCTCCTTGGCGGCATGGCGCTCGGACGCGCTTCGTCCCCCGACGCCGCGTGGCAGGACCGCGTCGAGGAGGCGTTCAAGGGTCAGGTCGATGGCGCCGACCAGTTCAACCTGCGGGCGATAGGCGGTATCGATCTCGGCCGGCTGGGTGTCGATGTGGATGATGGGCTTGGAACCATCCGGGTTCCAGTGGGAGGGCGCGTACTCGACGAGGTCGTAGCCGACGCAGATGACGAGGTCCGCCCGGTCGAAGCCCGCCATGACGTGATCGCGGGCCTGCAACCCGACGGCCATCAGCGACAGGTGCGACCGGTCGTCGATGGCGCCCTTGCCCATGAACGTCGCTGCGACCGGCACGTGAAGGCCCTTCGCGAGCGCCCGCAAGGCTTCCGACCCGTGGCGCCGGAGGACCCCGTTCCCGGCGAGGATGATCGGGCGGTGCGAGCCAGCCAGCAGGTTCGCGGCGTGCGCGATCGCATCGTCGGTCGGCTCGGGGAAGTACGTTCGTCCGGGTGGGATCGGTTGGGTTCGATCCCCTGATTCCGGTGCCATCGCGGCGAGGTTCTCCGGGAGCTCGATGTGGGTCGGACCCGGCTTTTCGAGGGTCGCGACGCGGAACGCCTTGCGGACGATCTCGGGGATCGCATCCACGCGCTCGACCCGCGTGTTCCACTTCGTCACCGGCTGGAACATCCGGACGATGTCGACCACCTGGTGGGCTTCCTTGTGGAGCTTGTCGGAGCTCGCCTGACCGGTGATCGCGACCATCGGCGCCCGATCGAGATAGGCATCGGCGATGCCCGTGACGAGGTTCGTCGCGCCCGGTCCGAGCGTGGCCATCGCGACGGCCGCTCGCCCGGTGAGGCGCCCATGGACATCGGCCATGAAGGCCGCTCCCTGCTCGTGACGCGTCGTCACGTGACGGATCCGGTCGGTGCCGGCGAGGGCATCGAGCACGTCCATCGTCTCCTCGCCCGGGACCGAAAAGACGTATTTGCAGCCCTCGGCCGCGAGGCATTCCACGAGCAGGTGCGCGGCGGTCCGTGCGGGCTTGTCATGCATGGGCGAAGTGTAGTCGGCGGGCGCCGGGCGCCCGGTCGCGATCCAGGACGCGTCGGCGCCCCGTGGTGCGCCGACGCGACGGGACGGAAGTCTCAGGCCGCGCGGGACGACCTCGCTATCGAGGTTCCCGAGGCCTCGCCGTACGGTGGTCAAGGACCTCGGCACCGGTCTCCCGGTACCGCTCGCGTCGGCACGACCCCCCTTCGCCGACACCCCCACCCGGTCCCTGCCCCTGAGGTTGACGACTTGCGTTACAAGGCATCGCCGCCCCCCCACCGCAGTTCAGACCGATCGCGTCCCACCGACAATCAGGTGCGTCCGGGAGTGATGGCGCCCGGCCACGTCGTCGCGATGACCGTGGCCGTCCTCGTATCGCTCGTGCTGTTCACGACCGTCCCGGTGGCCGCCGGGGGCGCCCAG
This sequence comes from Chloroflexota bacterium, assembly GCA_004298915.1. Taxonomy (GTDB): domain Bacteria; phylum Chloroflexota; class Limnocylindria; order Limnocylindrales; family CSP1-4; genus UBA5189. The sequence goes on from SCTE01000380.1 coordinate 2,482, forward strand.
ATCTCGGTCAGCCCCAGCTGGACGCTCCAGGGCAACGATGTGGTCGTGACGGGGACCGGATTCTCCCCGAACCAGTCGGGCCACCTGACGATGGATGGGTCGGCGGCCGGTCTGCCCCGCTTCAAGGTCAGCCGGCAGGGCGGGTTCACGGCCCGGTTCACGGTGCCCATGACCGCCACCTTCGGCTGGCACACGGTCCAGGCACGAATTGACACAAAGACCCGAGCGGGCCGGACCGGCGATGTCGCCCAGGCCCAATTCCTGATCGGGTTCGATCCGGCCAGTGCCACGCCACCCGCGACACCAGGCGCGACGCCGACGTGGTTCCCCACGCCATCCCCGACGCCGACGACACCGCCCTCCGTGGCACCTTCGGGCACGTCCCTCTCGTTCCCGATCCGGGCCGCGTTCTACTACCCGTGGTTCGGGGAAGCCTGGAACCAGCAGGGCTACAACCCGTTCAGCTGGTACACACCGACGCTCGGCTTCTACGGCACGACCGCCGTCGCCGGACAGCACGTCGCGTCCATGCAGGCGGCGGGAATCCAGGCCGGTATCGCGAGTTGGTGGGGTCAGGGCAGCACGACGGACAGCCGGATCTCGACGCTCCTGTCGGTCGCCGGATCGTTCCGCTGGACCCTCTACTACGAGCAGGAGGGGTCATCGGACCCGTCGGCCGCCCAGATCTCCTCGGATCTCGCGTACATCTCGACACACTACGCCTCGAGTCCTGCCTACCTGCGCGTCGCCGGCAAGCCCGTGATCTTCGTCTACGCGGACGGCGCCGATGCCTGCGCCATGGCTGACCGCTGGAAGGCCGCGAACACCGCCGGCTTCTACGTCGTCCTCAAGGTCTTCCCGGGCTACAAGCTCTGCGCCAACCAGCCAGCCTCGTGGCATCAGTACGCACCCGCGGTCGCCGCCGATCATCAGGCCGGCTACAGCTACTCGATCAGCCCGGGGTTCTGGAAGCGATCCGAGGCGAGCGCCCGGCTCGCCCGGGATACGACGCGCTGGGCGACCAACGTCGCGGCCATGAAGGCCTCGGGCGAACCGTGGCAGCTGATCACGACGTTCAACGAGTGGGGCGAGGGGACTGGGGTCGAGAACACCACCCAGTACGGCTCGACTTACCTGGGGATCCTCGCCGGCGCCTCCACGACCCCGCCACCCGCGTCGGCGACACCGACCACGGTGCCGACCGCGGTGCCGACGGCGGCCCCACCGACGGCGGCCCCACCGACGGCCGGGCCGACCGCCACGCAACCCCCGGCCACCCTGCCTCCACCCACGAGCCCGCCGACGGCTCCGCCATCCGGCTCCGCCGTCCTCGTGGGCGCCGGCGACATCGCCTCCTGTTCGTCGTCGGGCGACGAGGCCGTCGCGAACCTGATCGACGGCATCGCCGGGACCGTGTTCACTGCCGGGGACAACGTCTACGATTCGGGCGCCCCGACTGAGTTCACGAGCTGCTACGACCCATCCTGGGGTCGGTTCAAGGCCCGAACGAAGGCCGCCGCCGGGAACCATGACTGGCTGACGGCGGGCGCTGCCGGGTACTTCGGGTACTTCGGCTACTCGCGTTCCTACTACGCCTACGACCTCGGGGCGTGGCGCGTGTACGTGATCGATTCCAACTGCTCCCAGGTCGGTGGCTGCGGCGTGGGCTCAGCCCAGTACAACTGGCTGAAGGCCGATCTCGCGGCCAACCCGACGACCTGCGTCGCCGCCTACTGGCACCACCCGCGATTCTCGTCGGGCGAGCACGGCAGCACGACCTCGGTCCAGCCAATCTGGCAGGTCCTGTATGACGCCGGCGCCGAGGTCGTGCTCAACGGCCACGACCACGACTACGAGCGGTTCGCCCCGCAGACGCCGACCGGCGCCGCCGATCCTGGCCGAGGGCTCACCGAATTCGTTGTCGGAACCGGCGGCAAGAACCACTACGCATTCGGCCCGGTGCTCGCCAACAGCGTCGTTCGGAATGCCGACACGTTCGGCGTCCTCAAGCTGACGCTGAGTGCCACCGGCTACACGTGGAAGTTCGTCCCGGAGGCCGGCAAGTCGTTCACGGACAGCGGATCGGCCGCCTGCCACTGACCAGCCCATCGGGTCGCCCTCGACCCTGGCCCATTCCCTTCAGTCGGCCCGGGCAACGCCCGGGCCGACACGTTGTGGTGGGCATGTCCGGCGCGCGGAGAATGCAGTCCGCCGAGTCCTGAGGCAGCCTCCCAGGACGAACGCCGCCCGTCGTGCGATGATTGCGGGGCTCCATGGTGCCCCCGTGCAACACCTGATCGTCCCAGGGCTGTACCAGTACTTGAGCCTCTGGTACCTTCGGGTCCGTCGTCATCAACAGCCGGTCATTGCTGAGTCACCGGCGGCTCAATATTCCGGATCCAATGTCAACTGGCCGCCTGGCGCGAGTTCGTCGTGCCTGACGGACTGATGGTCATGTCCAGGTTCGGGCGGGGGGAGGGTCACTTCGTGGCGCGTCAATTGTCGGGTCCGTCGCCGAGCGTTCCAGTTCGGGCCGTGCGATTCGGCGTGGTTGGGCTCACCGGGATCGGCGTCAATCAGGCGCTGTTCGTCCTGATGTCCGAGCTCCTCGGGATCCACTACCTCGTCGCCGCCATCATCGCGACGGAGGGCTCCACCACCTGGAACTTCCTGCTCCTCGATCGGTGGGCCATGGTCGGGCGGATGCGTGGCACCGGCCTACGCCGATTCGTGTCCTACGCCCTGATCAACAACGCGACCCTGATCCTCCGCCTCCCTGCCCTCTGGTTGCTGACCACGGTCCTCCAGATCGACGGCCAGATCTCGAACATCCTGACCCTGGCGCTGCTGTTCCTCGTTCGCTTCTCTGTAGCCGATCGCCTGATCTGGGGGTCGGTCAAGGGCGTCGAATCGGCGGAGTTCGCCGCCGAGACGTCGGGCTTTGCCGACGAGGGGACCGCGGCCCGTCGCGGCGCCGGCGTTCCCGTGATGCTCGCGACCACGCCGACGCCCCGCTTCCGCTACAACATCGGCGGGATCATTCAGCTGCACTCCGCGGTCCAGCTTCCCGAGCTCGCCTACTTCCGAACCGAGGAAGTCAGTGATCCGGACCTGATCATCACGATCGGATCGGTCGGCGGCTGGCCGTCGCGGAAGATCCGGTTCACGCCGTCCGAGAGCCAGTTGAAGTACGTCGAACACCTGGGTGTCCTCGGGGCGAACTTCGAGGTGACGCTCGGGAACCCGACCCGGATCGTGGCGTCCCCGCTGCTCGCGATGTCACGGCACGTCCTCTATACGAACGTCGTCGAGGCGCTCCTCCGGTTCATGCTCGTGGATCGCGGCTATGTCCTGCTT
>SCTE01000381.1 GCA_004298915.1 Chloroflexota bacterium
TGGGGTCGTGGTTCTCGTTGTTGTGCGTGGTCATGGCTGTTCCTCTCCGAGGACCTGGCGCGCGATCGTGATCAGCCGCTCGACCCTCTTGTTGTCGAGCCGGCTCAGTGGCCGGCGCACGTGGAGCTCGATGTCGTTCGTCAGCGCGATCCGGTCCCACTGGGATCGCTCTGCCGTGGGGGCTTCATAGGGGGGCGGAGTAGCTTCGGCGAGACTCGGGGCCGCCGAGGCTGACGATGGCGCGGGCGGTACCGCCTCCATGGCCTCGAGGTGTTGGAAGAGCGAGTACGCGGGCGGCTCGGCCGGGGCGGGTGGCAAAGGCATGGATCCGAGCGCGCGACGGGACTGGGTCGGCTGCGCGGTCTGCGGGTTCGTGCCGAGCACGCCGCGGATGTAGTCGAGGGCGGAGCCGGTCTGCGGTTGGGTTGCCGCCGATGCCTGCTCATCGAGGAGGGCTGCTACGTCTGCGGTGCGGAGCCCGGCCAGGCGCGTCCTGATCTCGGCCAGGGGCAGATGCTGACGCTGGAGCTCGCGGATCAATCGAAGTCGAGCCAGGTGGTCCGCGTCATACGAGGCACCAGGTCCCGACTCGTTGGCGCCCGGCAACAGCCCCTGCGCGATGTAGTAGCGCACGGTACGCGGGGTGACCCCCGTCACGCGGGCAAGCTCGGCAAGTGAGTAGCGGGCTTCGGTTTCCATCGGCGCTATCATGACACTCCTACGTTGCAGTGTCAAGATACTTGTTCGATGAGCGGCGAGTGAGGACAAGGAGACTGCTGGGCAAGGGCTCGTGGCTACCGTCCCGCGATGTCGCGGTACGACTGGGATCAGGAGAAGGCGCGTGTCAATCTGGCAAAGCATGGGGTGTCGTTCGAAGATGCCGAGACGGTTCCCGGTTCGGGTTTGGCGCGCTGGGCGCCGGATCCGTTGGGCCACAATGACAGCGCTCGCTTCGTGATCACCGGCTACTCGGCAAGGGGCGTCTTGCTGGTCGTGGTAACGTCCGAACACGGCCCTCGGCCGCGGATCATTTCCGCACGACGCGCCACGAAGCGCGAACAGCATGCGTACGAAGCTCGACCCTGACGACGAGTTCTTCATTCCCGATGTCATTGGGATCGATTGGAGCAAGGCCGAAGTCGGCCGGCATGCTCGAAAACCCGGCGAGAAGACCGAGATCTTCGTGGACGGCGCCGTCGCGTACCAATTGCGACTGATTCCGTCGAACAACGTCCTGGCCACGTTCGAATCGACGCTCGATGCATGGCCGGTCATCATCGCCACGATCGAGGCCGGTCGGTCGCCGCGCACGCTCGCCCTCGACGCCATCCTGATCGACGGGACCGCAGAATTGGTGTCGGCCGGTCCACGGCTCGAGATGTGGGCCCGTCACAACAACGGCGAGCCGAACCCGTACGGCGACCTGTGGGCGGAAATGCCCCGTCGCGTAGCGGAGACTGTCGCCTGATCATCACCCCATCGCCGGCCGAGGGCGAGGTGATGACGCTCCTAAGCTGGTGACTGGGTTGTAACTCCGCTGGGTCCATGGGCTGACCCGCGCCCCTCGAAGGTCAGTGGCGCGACCTCCAGAAGCGGTCATTCGCCTCGGGCACCGGCTCGCCGTGCGCGATCAGCCGAATCCAGATCCAGCCGCCCACGAGGCCGACGACGCCGAGGGCGAGCACGACGGTCGCCGCTGGGATCCCGAAGATCGATGGGCCCGAGCCAGGATCGAACATCGGGCCGGATGCGTGTTGGGGCATCACCAGCAGGAAGATGACGACGCCGATCGCCAGGTCGGATAGGCGCTTGGCCAATTGGATGAACAGCCAGCGATCTCTCGGCACTCCGGGCTCGGAGAAGAACGCGATGAGGTGCATTGCGAGGACCAGGTAGGCGATGGGAACGAGTGCGAACGGTCGCCCACCGAGGTGCCCAGGCCCTTCGATGGCTCGCGTAAGCAGAAGTCCGACGATCGTCCCGATGAGGAGCAGGTCCGCCAGGAGCAACTCGCGTCGAAGGATCCAGTGCAGTCGGCTCACCGGTCGAGGCTAGACTCATCGACGCCTCGTGGCAATACACCAATTCGAGGCACCCGCGCGAGGCGCCAGCCTGCCTCGGAGTTCGTCACCGGTCCTCGGCCAGAACATCGAAGTTCCGCGCGCGATTGCATTCGCCGCAGATCGGCAGGCCGGCGTCACCATCGGGCTCTTCGTCGGGATCCACGCCCACGAGCTCCGCGCCGCAGGTGGCGCATCGAAGCGGCGGGTCGTCCCAAGCCATGAGAGCCTCGATCACGATGGCCGCCTCGAGCGAGTGGCCGTGGAACGGGTCGTCGCTCACCAGCTTGCCTCGACGCGCCACGCGCGGCGGGTCGGGAGGCGCTGGATGGCGGCCCGAATGACCGCCGGGACCACGTGCCCGACATGCCACAGCGCGCAATGCGGACATCGATAGAGGTGGAAGCCCTCGCGATGGCGCGAGCTCATGAGCCGTGCGACGCGCTTGGCGTCCGCCTTGGTCAGGTAGCCCTGCTTGGTCCCACAGTCCCGATCGATCTGCATCTCCCATGCCCTCCGCGGTTCGTCACCGGCCCCGACTCGGCTCCACCCGAGTCCCCACTGAATCGGCGGCTGAGGGGAATCTGCGGGTGGCTTGTGCCACCTCTGCTGGCACGCGATCCCGACAACCTTCAGATGAGCGTCAGATGAGCGACGGGCAAGCCTGCCTGGGTACGGTTGAACGATGGACAACCCTGGCCACGCGGATCACACTCCTTACATGAACGCCAATGTAAGGAGCGCATCCGTGGAAGTGTCCGCCCGGGTCACGAGCAAGGGTCAGATCACGATCCCCCGCGAGGTCCGCCGGGCACTCGCGCTCAACGAGGGCGACCGTGTCGTATTCCGCGTCGACGGTGATCGCGCGATCCTTGCCCGGATCCCCGATCTCCTGAGCCTGGCCGGTTCGATCTCGGTGCCCGCGGATGTTCGCGGTATGGCGTGGGCGGACATCGTCGCGAAGACGCATCGCGAGTGGGGGCGACGCCGGCGTTGAGCGTCCTCCTCGATACGAACGTCCTCATCCGCCACCTGACGGGGGACCCACCGGAGCACGCGGTGCGAGCGACGAGGTTCCTGGCCGAGGAGCGGAACCTCGTCGTCCCCGACCTCGTGATCGCCGAGATGGTCTACGAACTCGAGTCCGTCTACGGTGCGGCGCGTCCAACGGTGGCTGCAGCCGTCCGGTCGGTCCTGACGTTCGACTCGATCCAGGTGGCGGACGACGGGCTTCTCCTTCGCGCCATCGAGGTCTACGAGTTCGATCGCCTCCACTTTGCCGAGTCCTATCTCATCGCCATGACCGAACGCACGGGCATCGGCGTGATCGCGTCGTTCGATCGATCGATCGATCGCGTGCCGACGATCCAACGGGTCGAGCCGACCTGACGCGGGCATCAGAACGGTCGATTGACTCATACCCATGAGTCATTTAGGCTGTCGCCTATGACAAAGCGGCTCCAGGTCCTGTTCGAGGACGACGAACTGTCGGAGATTCAGGCCCTCGCGCGGAGGCGTCGTCAGACGACCGCCGCGTTCGTCCGCGATGCGCTGCGGGCGGCCCGCGAATCGATGGAGTATCCGTCCGTCGAGGCGAAGCTTCGGGCGATTCGCGAGGCGGTCGACCACGCCTACCCCGCCGGAGACATCGACACGATTCGCGCCGAGATCGAACGCGGCTACCTCGGTGACATGCCTCCGCCCTCGGATCCCGCGTCGCGATGATCCTCGTCGACGTCAACGTCGCGATGTACCTCGTCGGCGCGGACGAAGGCTTGAAGCGGCGCGCCCGCGCCATCGCGGAGCGGGCCATCGAAGCCCGCGAGCGCCTCGTCACCGATGCCGAGGTCTTCCAGGAGATCCTCCATCGGTACGTCGCCATCCGGCGTCCCGATGCGATCGAGCCGTGCACGTCGGCACTCCTCGCCCTCGTCGATCAGGTCTTCCCCATCGAGCTCGAGGACGTTCGGCGCGCCTCGTCCCTGGTTCGCGCGAGCCCGCTGGCCGCGCGCGACGCCCTCCACGTCGCGATCATGCAGCGCCACGGGATCGATCAGATCATGTCGTTCGATCGCGCCTTCGACGGGATCCCGGGCCTGACCCGCCTGTCGTAGGCCGGCCGCGGCAGTTGACAATCCCACCATCGGTACTACCATCGGTCGTACCATGAGACCGAAACCTGCCCGACGCCGCCACGCCCTCGCAGAAACAGCTACGGCCTACGGTTCCGCGACCGCGCCGAGGGGTCACGTGAAGCTGTCGATCAGCCTGCCGACCGACCTCCTGGATCAGGTCCGGGCCGCGGCCGCCGATTCGGGGCAGTCCGTCAGCTCGGTCATTGCCGCCGCGCTGGACCAGCTCGTCTCCGCGGCGGACCAGGACCAGCTCGACGCCGCCATCGCCGTCCAGAACGAGGAGAACCTGCGCTGGGCGGACGCATTCGTCCCGTTGACATCGAAGCTCTGGGCCGACGTCGAGTGGTAGGGATCGGCCGGGAGGGCGCCGCCGCGGGACCTCGTCGCGGCGATATCCACTTCGTGGATTTCCTCGATGCCGGCGGACACGTGATCCGCGGCCCGCATCCGGCGCTGGTAATCCAGACCGATCGATTGCAGCGCTCCTCGACCGTCATCGTGGCACCCATGACCAGCAGCGCGCGCGCGGCCGAGCTGGCCCCGCCATTCCTGGTCGGCGTCACGGCCCGCGAATCCGGCCTGCCCAGGGATGGCTGGGTGAAGTGTGACCAGCCCACGACGCTGCCGGTATCGCTGCTCGGCCCGCGCGCCGGTCGATT
>SCTE01000382.1 GCA_004298915.1 Chloroflexota bacterium
GACCTCGCGACGGCGCGGGTCCTGGAAGCCGGCCTCTCCGATCGGGTCGTGGTCCAGCTCCGCGACTACCGGGAGATCGAGGGCACGTACGACGCCATCGTCTCGATCGAGATGCTCGAGGCCGTAGGCGACGAATTCTTCGAAACGTACTTCGGGGTCTGTGACCGGGCGCTCAAGCCCGGCGGCCGATTGGCGCTCCAGACGATCGCGTTCCCGGACGTGACCTACGAGCCCCAGCGGCGCGGTGCGAACTGGATCCAGACCTACATCTTCCCGGGTGGCTTCCTGCCCTCACTCGCGGCCATCGAGCGTTCGCTGCATCACACGAACCTGATCATCAGGTCAGTCGACGACATCGCGGCGAGTTACGTCCGCACGCTGGCCACCTGGCGTTCGAACTTCCTCGGCAGGCTCGACGCCGTGCGAGCGCAGGGCTTCGACGAGCGCTTCATCCGGATGTGGGAGTACTACCTGTCGATCAGCGAGGCAGGCTTCGCCACCGGGCGGTGCCAGGACTTCCAGATCACCCTCGAGAAAGGTCGCGCGCTCGGCTGATCGCCGCCTCGAAGGTTCGATCCGGCGGCGGTGCCGCTAGACTCGGGCCGATGAAGATCGCACACGTCCGTGAGCGCAACGGCCCGGCGGGGAGCCCGTGGCGGCTGGCCGCGGCGGTCGACGGCGATGCGGCCGCCTGGCTGGACATCGAGATCGCGCGGCGACGCCTCGTCGCCGCAACTCCCGCTCTCGCCCACGACCACGTGCTCTTTCGACAGCCCCTGACCACGCTCGACGACATGTTCGCGCGGGGTCTGCGGGTCGATGCGCTGCGGGACATCCTCGAGTCGTTCGTCGCGCGCGATGACGACGACGCCGTCCTGCAGGCGGGCGATCTCCGGTTCGGTCCGCCGATCCTCCGACCCCCGGCCTTTCGCGACTTCTATGCCTTCGAGCAGCACGTGGCGACGATGTGGAAGCGCCGCGGAGGCGAGATCCCCGAGAACTGGTACCGGCTCCCGGTCTTCTACTTCTCGAACACATCGGAGATCCGCGGTCCCGGCGAGCCCGTCTGGGCGCCTCGCGATTCGGCGGAACTCGACTTCGAGCTCGAGGTTGGGGCGCTCGTGGACACGCCTGCATTCAACCTGACGGCGGAGCGTGCTTCGGAGGCCATCGGCGGCTACTTCGTCCTCAATGACTGGTCGGCGCGCGACCTGCAGCGGGACGAGATGCCGGTCCGGATGGGCCCGGCGAAAGGCAAGGACTTCGCGACCTCCATCGGCCCCTGGCTCGTGACACCGGACGAGATCGCGGATGCCTGGGCACCTGGCGCGACCGGCCCGGACCTGCTCATGACCGCGCATGTCACCGACGCCGCGGGCCATCGGACGGACGTATCGAACGGGCGATGGTCGGCGGCCCGATACGCCTTCGGACAGATGCTGTCCCGGGCTTCCGCGGACGTCCATATCCGCCCCGGCGAATTCCTTGGCTCCGGGACCGTCGGCACCGGCTGTCTCCTCGAGGTCGGGGACGCAACGCTCGGTCGATGGCTGGAGCCAGGCGACACCGTCACCCTCTCGATCGACCGGCTCGGGACGCTCACGTCACCGGTCGTGGCCCGCCCGGGATGAATCGCCCCTG
>SCTE01000383.1 GCA_004298915.1 Chloroflexota bacterium
CCGTACGCGAAGAAGATCGCGGTCAACAACATCTGCTCGCATTTCTCGGGCGGAACGCCGGGCGACCGGCTGAAGGCGGCGGGTTACACGAGCTACATCTGGGCCGAGAACCTGGGCTGCCGGAGCGGCGACCCGTATGCGGCGGTCCTGGGTTCGCACCTCTTCTTCCAGAGCGAGTCTTCGTACAACGGCGGCCACTACGTGAACCTCATGAATGCCAAGTACGACCGCGTCGGCATCGGCGTCTGGGTCTCCGGCGGTCGGGTCCGGCTGGTCGTCGACTTCTACCACCCGCTCTGACTAACGGCCGATGATCCAGAAGGCCATCGTCCACATCCAGGGCGACCAGCCGATGCTGGCCGACCTCCTCGCCCTGCCCCAGCCCGGCGATGCGAGCCTGGTCTGCACGAACCTCCGGTCACTCGATGGCCGCAAGCCGGTCTTCATCGAGCACTCCGGATCGACCTTCGTGTTCCCGTACCAGCACATCCGGTTCGTCGAGATCCTCGGTGAGGACGCGTCCGCCGCCCGCCCCTCCGCGACGTCGTCCGGCGCGGCACAGCCGGCGCCGGATCCGGGCGAAGCGGACCTCGAGATCGACGAGGACTTCCTGCGCCGCATCCGCGAGGCATAGCCGGGGCGCGTCGGCCGGCAGGGACCGAATAACGGCGTGGCTGCCGCCTGTGGCTATACTCCCGGCGATGCCGAAGCACCTGGTGATCGTGGAATCCCCGGCCAAGGCGCGAACGATCGAGCGCTACCTTGGCGACGATTACCGCGTCCTGGCGTCGTACGGCCATGTCCGGGACCTGCCCGAGAACCCCGGCAAGGGCAAGTTCGGGGTGGACGTCGACCACGGCTTCGTGCCCGAATACGTGATCGCCGAGGACCGCCGGAAGCAGGTTGACGCGATCCAGAAGGCCGCCCGGACCTCGGATCTCGTGTGGCTCGCCACGGACCTCGACCGCGAGGGCGAGGCGATCGCCTGGCATGTCGCCGAGGCGGCCGGCGTCCCGGCGTCCAAGACCCGGCGCGTGACGTTCTCCGAGATCACGAAACCCGCGATCGAGGCCGCCTTCAGGAATCCCCGTGACATCGATACGGACCTCGTCGATGCCCAGCAGGCCCGCCGGATCGTGGATCGACTGGTGGGCTACACCCTGAGCCCGCTCATCTCACGCAAGGTCCGCGGAGGGTTGTCGGCCGGACGGGTCCAGTCGGTGGCGGTCCGCCTCGTCGTCGAGCGCGAGCGCGAAATCCTCGCGTTCACCGCGCGCGAGTACTGGACCCTTCGCGCAATGCTTTCCACCGCGGCCGGCGAGCCGTTCGAGGCCGAGCTCGTCAAGATCGATGGAGCCGCGCTGGAGATCGCCGACGAGGCCACGGCCGAGCGCCATGTCGCCGCCCTGCGCGGGCGGACGCTGACCGTCTCGAGCGTCGGGACCCGGAAGCAGCAGCGCAGCCCGGCGCCGCCGTTCACGACGTCCACGCTCCAGCAGGAGGCGAGCCGCAAGCTTGGGTTCAGCCCGAAGCGGACGATGTCCGTCGCCCAGCGGCTCTACGAGGGTGCCGATACCCCGGACGGCCACGTCGGGCTCATCACCTACATGCGGACCGATTCGACGGCCATCGCCGGGATCGCCATGGGTGAGGCACGGGACGTGATCCAGGCGCGCTACGGCACCGACTACGCGATGCCGAAGGGCCGGGTCTACAAGACCAAGACCAAGGGCGCCCAGGAGGCCCACGAATCGATCCGCCCGACCAGCTTCGCCCGTGATCCCGACTCGCTCGCGGCGTCGCTCAAGGCCGACGAATTGCGCCTGTACCGCCTGATCTGGCAGCGAGCGCTCGCCTCGCAGATGGCCGCCAAGTCGCTCGAGACGACGACCGCCGAGCTCGTCGATGGGCCCTACCAGCTTCGGGCAAGTGCGACACGCACGCTGTTCGACGGGTTCGCCCGGGTCTACACGGAGGGCCGGGACGACGACGCCGAGGAGGAGGGCGAGGGTCGCCTGCCGGCGCTTGCGAAGGGCGATCGCGTCGCGGTCACCGATGTCGAGCCGACGCAGCACTTCACCGAGCCGCCGCCGCGGTTCACCGAGGCATCGCTGGTCAAGGCACTCGAGGAACACGGTGTCGGCCGACCATCGACCTACGCCGCGACCCTGTCGACCATCGTCGATCGTGGGTATGTCCGGATCGAGGAGCGACGCCTGCGCCCTGAGCTCATCGGCGAGATCGTCACGGACCTCCTGGTCGCCCACTTCGGCGACTACGTCGACCTCGCGTTCACGGCCCGGATGGAGGAGGAGCTCGACGAGGTCGCGCGTGGCGAGCGCCAGTGGGTACCACTGCTCGAGGCGTTCTATGGGCCGCTCCGTGACCGCGTCGCGGACAAGCGGCGAGAGCTGAAGCGAGCCGACTTCACGACCGAGGCGACCGACGAAGTCTGCTCCGAGGGCCACCCGATGGTCATCCGGCTGGGTCGGAACGGCCGGTTCCTGGCCTGCTCGCTCTTCCCCGAGCACAAGGAATCGCGGCCCCTGCCCGGCGACGAGCAGCCCGCCCTCCCTGGCACCGGGGAGCCGTGCCCGAAGTGCGGCGAGGGCGTGCTGGCGTCGAAGCGGGGCCGGTTCGGGCCGTTCGTCGGCTGCTCGCGCTACCCGGACTGCGACTACATCCAGCGCGACGGCCCGCCGCCACCGGACCAGCTGCCGTTCGAGGTCGTCTGCCCGAAGAACGGGGACGGCCGGCTGACCGCGCGTCGCGCCAGGAAGTCCGGAAACGTCTTCTGGGGATGCTCCGCCTACCCGAAGTGCGACTACACGACGAATCACGAGCCGCTCGGCGCGGTCCACGATGCCGACGACGGTCCCGTGGCGCGCCGCGAGGAAGGGGCGATCTGCCTTACCTGCGGAGCCGCCATCGAGCTGCCGGGGGAGGGGACGGCGCTCCCGGGGCTGCGCCTTGCCGGCGGACCGCCGGACCCGGCGGCGATCGCCCCGCGGGCACCACGGTCCGGTGGCGCGCGCGGTGGCTCGAGGTCCGGGACGCGTGGCGGCTCGCGATCCGGCGCACGGACCGGGGCCCGCGGCACTCGGACGACGAAGGGCGGAAAGGCCGCCTCCGGACGTGCCTCGAGCCGACGCGCCGGCGGCGGATCCGGCGGCGACAGCGACGCAGCGTGACCGCGACGGCGACTCCGCCGGCGGCACTGGATCGGTTTCTCGGCACGCTGGCCGCACGTGACGCGTCCGAGCACACGCAGCGCGCGTATCGCACTGCCGTCGGCACCTACCTCGCGTGGCTGCACGAGCGCGGCGTGGACTGGCGAGCGCCGGCACGGGCGGACCTGCGCGCCTACCTCGCTCGCCTGACGACGATCAACGCGCGGTCCTCGGTCGCGCAGCGCCTTGCAGCGATCCGGGCGTTCCATCGCTTCGCGGCCCGCGACGGCCTCGCGCCGGGTGATCCGTGGGGGGCGATCGCGACGCCCCGCCTGCCGCGACGGCTGCCGCGCGTCCTCGAGGTCGACCAGGTGGACCGCCTCATGGCGGCGATCGACGAGGAGCTGGTGCACGCCGAGGACGGCGGTACCGAGGTGGCCGTGGCCCTCGCGCTTCGTGACCGTGCCGTGATCGAGACCGCCTATGCCGCCGGGCTCCGGATCAGCGAGCTGGCAGCCGCCGACCTCGGATCGCTCGACCTGCGGCGCGGCGAGGTTCGCGTGCTGGGCAAGGGCCGCAAGGAGCGGATCGGGCTCCTCGGCGGGCCGGCGCGAAGCGCGCTCGCCGCCTATCTGGACGAGGCCCGGGGCGTCCTCCTGGCCCAGCGGCGCGGCAGCGGGCCGGACCCGGCCGAGATCTTCCTCAACCATCGAGGCGAGGCCATCGGGGTGCGCGGCCTCCGGCTCCGGATCGACCGGCTGTGCCGGATCGCAGGCCTGCCGGAGGGTGTCTCGCCGCATACCCTGCGGCACTCCTTCGCGACGCACCTGCTCGATGGCGGGGCCGATCTGCGTGTCGTGCAGGAACTGCTCGGGCACGAGAGCCTCGCCACGACCCAGGTCTACACGCACGTCTCGCCGGCCCGCCTGCGCTCGGCGTACCGGGCCGCGCATCCGCGCGCGGCGAGAGAAGCCGTTTCGGACCTCCTGCCGTGACCGACGAAATCGGCGTTCCGGTCCGCTCGGGCCTCGTCCGGGCGGGGCTCATCCTGTCCGGTGCGTTTCTCGTGTCGCGCGTGCTCGGCTATGTCAGGACGGTCGTGCTCGGCACGACCTTCGGGGCCGGCCCGGAGCTCGACGCCTTCTTCGCCGCCTTTCGCCTGCCGGACCTGATCTACCAGGCCGTCGCGGCCGGTGCCATGGGCTCGGCCCTCATTCCGGTCCTGTCGGGCCTGTTCGCGGCGGGCGATCGAGCGCGGGCCTGGCGCGTCGTCGAGACGGTCATGAACCTCCTGCTGATCGTGCTGTCGATCCTGGCCGTCGCGGCGTTCATCGCGGCGCCGGTCCTCGTCCGGGCGCTCGCCCCCGGATTCGACGACGCGGGCCTCAGCCGGACGACCGACCTGACCCGGATCATGCTCGTTGCGCCGGTCATGCTCGCCCTCGGCGCAGTTGCGACGAGCAGCCTGAACGCCGAGGGCCGGTTCACGGCCGCCGCCTTCGCCCCGATCGTCTACAACGTCGGGATCATCGGCGGGGCGCTGGTGCTCGGGCCTTCGATCGGCGTCGCCGGACTGGCGATCGGCGTGGTCGTCGGGGCCGTCGGTCACGTCCTCATCCAGGTGCCGCCGCTCTTGGGCCTCGGCTTTCGACCCGGGCGCACCCTTGACCTGCGCGACGAGGCGGCCAGGCGGGTCCTGACGCTCCTCGGGCCACGTGCCCTGGGGCTCGGAGCCAGCCAGGTGACGTTCATCGTGATGACCGCGCTCGCGTCATCCCAAGGCGAGGGCGCCGTGTCCGCCTATTCCATCGCGTTCGCGGTGCTCCAGATCCCGATCGGCGTCATCGGCGTGCCGCTGGGGGTGGTGATCTTCCCGTCGATCTCGAGGGAACATGCGCTCGGCGCGGTCGAGTCGTTCGTCGGCCTCGTGACGCGCTCGGTCCGGCTGCTCGTCTTTGCGATGGTCCCGATCGCCGCGCTCGGGATCGCGCTCCGCGTCCCGATCGTCGAATTGCTGTTCGGCTACGGAAAGTTCGATGCCGCCGATATCGACCGGACGGCCGCGACGCTGGCCGCCTTCCTGGTCGGACTGCCGGCCCATGCGAGCATCGCGGTGCTGGCCCGTGCGTTCTACGCGCGGCAGGACACGCGGACGCCGGTCCTCGCCGCCGTGCTGGCCGTGGTCATCAACGTGGCCCTCGGGATCGCGTTTGCCGGCCCGTTCGGGCTGCCCGGCCTTGCGATCGCCATCGCGATTGCCGCCTGGATCGAGGCCGCGTTCCTGCTGGTCGTGCTGGGCCGCCATGTTCCGACCTTCGAGCGAGGGGCGATCCTGCGCGTCCTGACCGAGGCCTTCGTCGCGGCCGGGGCCGCCGCCTTCGTGGCCGCCGGGGTGGTCGGTGCACTCGGCGGGTTCATGGGGCCGGGCTCGGGGAAGGTCGCGATCCTCGCCGGCACGGTGCTCGCAACGGTCGTGGGGAGCGTCGTGTATGTCGGCATCGCGCTCGTGTTGCGGATCCCTGAGCTGCCGTCTATCGTCGGACTCGTGACCGACCAGATCCGGCGCCGACGCCGGTCGTGAGCGTCGCGCCCGAAGCCTCCGATTCCGCGACCTGGGACGCGTTCGTCCAGGCGTCGGAGCCCGGCTCCTACCTGCAGCTCTCGGCCTGGGCCGAGGTCAAGCGGGTCAACGGCTGGACGTCGACGCGCCTGTCGGCGCCGACCCCTCGCGGCGCCATCGGCGCCCAGGTCCTGCTCCGTCGCCCGGGACCGCTGCCGTGGGCCTTCGCCTACGCGCCCCGCGGCCCGGTGACCGCGGCCTGGCATCCCGACGCGCTCGGACCGTTCACAGCCGCGGCCCGCGAGCGGCTGCCCCGCGTCGGTCGCGTGTCGCATCTCCGGATCGACCCGGAGATCGAGGAGGGCGGCCCACTCGACCCGGAGGGAGCCCTTCGTGAGGCGTTGCAGGCGAACGGCTGGCGACCCGGTCCGGCCATCCAGCCCGCCTCGACCCGGTTGATCGACCTACGCGCGGACGAGGCCTCACTGTGGGGCGACCTTCGCAAGAAATGGCGCCAGTACGTCAATCGCGCTCGATCCGCAGGCGTCACGATCGAGGAGGCCGATGGCGCGAGCCTCGCCATCTTCTACGAGATCTACCGCGAGACCGCACGGCGGGCCGGCTTCCTGATCCGGACCGAAGGGGCGTATCGGGACGTCTGGGATGCGTACGCGCCGATGGGACTGGCCCGGCTGCTGATCGCGCGCCTGGCCGATGGCACGCCCGCCGCGTCGCTGTTCCTCGTGCGGAGCGGCGGTCGCGTGGTCGAGCCGTACGGCGGGATGACCGAGGCAGGCGCCGAATCGCGGGCCAACTACCTCCTGAAGTGGGAGGCGATCCGGTCGTCCCGCGAAGCTGGTGCCACGACCTACGACCTGTGGGGCCTCGCCCATCCCGGCATCGCCCATTTCAAGGCCGGCTTCGGTGGTCGCGAGGTCCGCTACATCGGCGCCTGGGACCTGGTCCTCGACGGCTTCGGGCGGACCGTCTTCAGCGTGGCGCAGCGGGGCCGGGTCTGGGTTGCTCGGCGACGCTCTGGCCTCGGCGCCGGCGCGACCACCGCGCCGGGGACCGGCGGCGACGCAGGGGCCGAAGCGTGATCGAGGTCCGCGTCGCCGGCCCGCGCGAACTGGACGCCTGGGACGACCTGACGGTGCACCCGGGCGGCGGTCACGTCCTCCAATCGATGGCCTGGGCGCGGCATCGCGCGGCCACCGGCTGGCGGCCGCACCACCTGGTCCTCGGTGACGGGTCGGCCGTCCTCGCCCTCGAGCGTCCCTGGCCGTGGATCGGTGGCGGAAGCGCCTACCTGCCGCGGGGCCCGGTGCCGGCCGGAAGTGCCGAGGCCATGGTCGCCCGGCTCGATGCGGTCACGCGCTGGCTCGGCGCTCAGGGCATCGACGTCGTCGCGTCCGATGCCGAGATCCCGGCCGTGTCCGGATATCCGGCACTCGTGCGTGATGCCGGATTCCGGCCGATCGAGGAGATCCAGCCATCGCGTCACCGCTACACCCTCCCGCTCGGGCACGGTGCGGACGAGGACGCCCTGTTCGGCGGCATCGCGAAGTCGACCAGGCAGCGCATCCGGGCGGCAGAGCGCGACCAGATGTCGGTTGTCCGGCACGACGTGGGGGCCGATGCCGCGGGCGCCGGCCCGGGCGAAGGGTTCCGAGCCCCGGCCGAACCGGTCGAACCGGCCCTGGACCGGTTCTACGACCTGCTCCTCGCGACGGGCGAACGCCGGCACTTCGGGTTCGGGCCCCGGGCGGGATTCACGAGCTGGTGGAGGGCGGCCCACGCCGCGGGTCACCTGCTGCTCCTCGAGGCGCGAACCGCCGCGGACGAGCCGATCGCCGGCCTGATCCTGTACCGCCACGGCGGCCGCCTCAGCACGGTGCATTCCGCCGACGACGCGGCGACGCGGTCCGCCCATCCAGGTGCCCTCCACCTGCTGCGCTGGCGAGCCCTCCAGCAGGCGATGCGCGAGGGCTGTGCCGAGCTCGACCTCGGCGGCGTGGACCTGCCGGGGGCTCGCCACGAGCCGGTCGCCGGCGATCGGATGCACGGCCTCGCGGAACACAAGCGGGCGTTCGGGGCGACCTGGCT
>SCTE01000384.1 GCA_004298915.1 Chloroflexota bacterium
GATCCCGAGATCTACGAGCTCATCGAGCCGTGCGGCGAGGCCGAGCAGGTCGCCACCCTTGAAGCCGTGCAGCGTCGGCCGGGCGTCCCATGGTTCCATCGGCCCGGGATCGGGGACCCGTGGGCTCGACGCGAACCGATCGGGAAAGACCTGGTAGCAGACGGCATCACGAGCCCAGGAAGGTGCCGCCGACTTCGGTGTGACCGGGGTCATCCCGTCGAGGCGGGTCGCGCCGAGACCCTTCGGGTCCGAGGCGGCGGAGTGCGATACTCGCTGGCGCATGAACGATGACTCATTGGTTCGATTGCTCCTGCCTTGAGACGCTCATGGGACGGTTCGCCAGGAGGCCAGGCCCGGGTCCTCGCCTCCCGTGTTGGCATGTTGACGGCCGCGATCGCGTTGATCGGTGTCGGCTGCGGGGCCTTCCAGCCAACGGTTGCGCCGACGTCGACACCGGAGCCGAGCGCGCAGGCGGTTGACTGCCCGCTCGCCACCCCGATGCCCCTCCAGCCTGGCGGATGGTGGTCCGGGCGTGTCTTCTACGAATTGTTCGTCCGGTCGTTTGCCGACGCTGACGGGAATGGTATCGGCGATCTCCGAGGACTGACGGCCCACCTCGACTATCTCAGTGACGGTGCTCCCGGGACGGGCGATGACCTGGATGTCGGCGGCCTCTGGCTGATGCCGATCTTCACCTCCGGCAGCTATCACGGATACGACGTCACGGACTACGAGCAGGTGGACCCTCGGTACGGCGACCTCGCCTCATTCGCGGCGTTCATCGACGCTGCGCACCGCCGTGATCTTGAGGTGCTCCTCGATCTCGTGATCAACCACACCTCGGCGGAGCATCCGTGGTTCAAGGACGCGCTCGCGGGTGGGCCGCATCGAGACTGGTACGTCTGGCGCGACACTGACCCCGGCTGGCCCGGAGTCGCAGGAGGCTCGCCATGGCACGAGACCTCGTCCGGCTGGTACTACGGCGCGTTCGGGGCAGGGATGCCGGATCTCAACTTGGCCAATCCAGCAGTAACGGCAGAGATCGAGCGGATTGCGAGTCTGTGGCTCGATCGGGGCGTGGACGGATTCCGGCTCGATGCCGCCAAGCACCTGATCGAGACCGGCCCGACAGCGCAGGTCAACACGCCCGAGACGATGGCCTGGCTGTCCTCGTTCCGAGACCACGTGCATGCCACCCACCCCGAGGCCCTGGTGCTCGGCGAGGTATGGGAGCCGCGCGCCGTGACCTCGGGCTACGTGGCCGACGGGTCGCTCGATATGGCGTTCGACTTTGGATTTGGCCCGGCGGCTCTCGGTGCGGCGCGACTCGGAGATGCGGCGACCCTTACGTCGGGCATATCGGAGCTGGCCGATCGCTATCCGACCGGAGGCGTCGCAACGTTCCTCACGAACCACGATCAGCCGAGAGCGATGACCGAGCTCCGCCGCAACCGCGCGGCGGCGGGCCTGGCCGGAGAGGCGCTCCTGAGCAGCCCGGGCGTGCCGTTCATCTACTACGGCGAGGAACTCGGCCTCCAAGGCGCCAAGCCCGACGAAGACATTCGTGCCCCGTTCCCCTGGACGCCGGAAGGCCCGGGCCACGGGTTCACGACCGGATCGCCATGGGAACCGTTCGGGCCGAACCCGGAGAGCGCGAACGTGGCCTCGGAGACCGACGATCCGGGCTCGCTGCTCACCACCTACCGGACGATGGCCAATGTCCGGAACCAGGTGCCCGCGCTCGCCCGTGGCGCGGCCTGGCGTGTCGAGGTGACCCGCCGCGACCTTGCGGTCACGCTGCGCTGGGACGGCAACAACGGGGCGCTGGTCATCCAGAACCTCGGCGACCGCCCGGCAGAATCACCGACCCTGAACCTCGCAGCTGGACCCATCTGCGGGCAGCCCCACGCAAGCGTGGTCTATCAATCAGCCTCCGGCACCGAGGCCCCGGTGGCCGCCGATCCCGTCATCGGTCCTGACGGCGGCTTGCGCGACTACGTACCGCTGCCCGTCATCCCCGCGTTCACGACCGTGGTCATCGCGCTCAACCCTTGACCCCGCCGATCGCCAGGCCGGACGTGATCCAGCGCTGGACGATGAAGTAGACGATCGCCGGCGGCACGGCGAACAGGATCGCGAAGGCCGAGAACAGCGACCACGGGGTGCTCGAGAACTGGCCGACCATCGCGTTCAAGGCCAGGGCAAGGGTGTGGTCCTTGACGTTGCCGGACAGGAACGTCGAGGTGAAGTAGAACTCCGTCCAGCCGGCGATGAAGCCAAGGAACGCCGTGACCGCGAGCGCCGGTACGGCGAGCGGCAGGATGATCTGGAGGAACGTCTGGTTGACGCTGGCGCCGTCAACGGCCGCCGCCTCCTCGAGATCGCGCGGAATCGTGTCGAGATACCCCTTGAGGTTCCAGATCGCGAACGGCAACAGGCCCGAGACGATCGCCAGTCCGACGCCGAGGAGGGACTGGCGGAGGTTGAAGTCGCCGACGATCGGCAGGTCCACCCGGACCGAGTTCAGGAGCACGAACAGCGGCACGAGCGTGGCGACCGCCGGGAGCATCAGGACCCCAAGGATCGCGATCATCAGGACCTGCCGGCCCCGGAAATTGAGCCGCGAAAACGCGTAGGCGGCCGAGACCCCGATGCCGACCGAGATGAGCGAGGTCCCGAGGGCAATCTTGAGGCTGTTGAACGTCAACTCGAGGAATGTGATCGGGTTGTTCGTCGGCTGACGGAGCACCTGGGCGTAGGCCTCGAGGGTGGCGCCCGGCGGGATGATGTTCAGCCCGAGCGGCCGCGACCGGTTCAGCGGATCGAGTGACAGGCTCACGACCCACACGATCGGAAACAGGACCGTGAACAGGACGAGGAGGCACAGGATCTGGAGACCGAACTGGCGGATGAGCCCGGGCTGATCTCGCCGGCTCCAGAGCGCGAACCTGGACCGCAGCTTCGGGCCGCTGAGGGTGGGTGCCGTCATCGTTCCGACCTCACAGGCTGTAGCTTTGGGTCGCCTTGGTCAGGCGGTTCGCGACGAGCGTGATCGCGAGGAGGATGAAGAACATGATCACCGCGAACGCGGCCGCGACGCCGTAGACCCGCTGTTCATTGGCCAGCCGATAGGCCTGCGTGACCAGGAGTTCGGTCCTGCCGGCCGGGCCGCCGCCGGACATGAAGAACGACAGGAAGAACAGGTTGAACGTGATCACGAAGCCGTAGATCGCGTACGGAATCATCGCCGGCCGAAGGTAGGCCAGGGTGATGTGGCGGAACCGCTGGCGAGATGTCGCGCCGTCGATCTCGGCGGCTTCGTAGAGCTCGTGGGGAATGCTCTGCAGCGCGCCGGTGGCGACGACCGAATTGAGCGGCCAGCCGAGCCACGTGTTCGTTGCCAGCATGGCGTAGAAGGCCAGCGGCAACGACAGGTTGGGCCCGCCATCCCACGACGGCAGGAGCCAGTCGATGGGCGATTGGACCTGGCGCAGCCAGTCGATGTGGAAGACCTCGGGCGACATGCCGAGGAACCGGCCGAGGCCCGCGATCAGGAGGTTGATGGCCCCGTTCTGGGCATCGAACATGTTCGCCCAGACCGTCGCGACGATGATCGGCGGGATGACCACCGGCAGGATGAACATCGCCCGGTAGAACTTGCGGAACCGGAGGCCCTTCACGTTCAGGAGCAGGGCGATCCCGACGCCCAGGACCAGGTGAATCGCCACGTTCGTGATCGCCCACCACAGGTTGTAGATGACGATCCGGACGAAGTTGTAGTTCGGGATGGCCAGCTGGCTGGCGATGACGTCGACGTAGTTCTTGAGGCCGACGAAGTCGGGCGTCAGGCCGAGCCGGAGGTTCAGGTGGACGAGCTGCATGTCGGTGAACGACATCCAGACCTGGAACGCCAGTGGATAGATCGTGATGATGCTCATCACGAGGAAGGCGGGCACGAGGTAGAGATAGGCGATTCGGCTGGATCGCCCTGACCCGACAAGGCGCGACATCAGCGTGCGCTTGGAGACCATCGCGTCGGCCACGAAACTTCCCTCGGGCTACCTGACCTGCCAAAGAGTACGCCGGACGGGGCGCCCGGAGGCGCCCCGTCCGACCGATCCCGACCCGAGGGGCCGGGACATCACGTGCGCGTTACGCGGCTACTTGCCGAGCGTGGTGCACGCCTCGGCCACGAGGGCCGAGGTGTCGCCACCCGCGGAGCCGTCGTCCGGAACAGCCTTGGACCATGCGTCGCCGAATGGGCCCCAGTAGTTGCCGAACTGTTCGATCTGCGGCCGGGCGTCGCCCAGCAGGATCGCGTCCGTGAAGCCCTTCACGAGCGGATCGAGGACGGTGACGTCTTTGGCCGCCGGCACGTGGCCGGCGATGTCGACGTACGTTCGCTGGGCCGACGAGGAGACGAGCTCCTTGGCGACCGCGATAGCGAGGTCGATGTTCTTGGAGGCGGCATTGATGTACCAGCCGTCGACGCCGGCCATGGTCTTGGCGGGGCCTCCGGGGCCGGCGACCATCGGGGCAACGGCGAGGCCGGGGCGCGCCGACTTGTAGTCGCCGAGCGTCCAGTTGCCGTTGAACATGATGTCGATCTGGCCGTTGAGGAAGGCGTCGTTGACCTTGCCGTAGTCGGAGTCAACGAGCGCTCCGGCGTCCTTGAGCTGCTTGGCGAAGGCCAGGGCATCCGCGACACCGCTGTTGGCGTCGGCGACGCACTTGCCCGCCT
>SCTE01000385.1 GCA_004298915.1 Chloroflexota bacterium
GGCCGATCAGGTTGAACCAGGCGGTCCACCAGCCCCAGTTCTTGTTCTTCATCTTCGACGCCCAGTAGTACAGGCCGCCGGCGGTCGGATAGGCCGACGCGATCTCGGCCATCGAGGCGGCGATCGTGAGCACGAAGACCGTGACCAGCGGCCAGCCGATGAGGACGGCGGCCGTCCCGGCCCAGGCGAGGCCGTAGTCGTACAGGATCACGGCGCCGGTCAGGATCGAGATGATCGAGAAGCTGATCGCGAAGTTGCTGAACCCGCCCATCGTGCGGAACAGCTCCTGCGCGTAGCCCAGTGAGTGCAGGTCCTTGATGTCCTGCTGGATCACATCCTCGCGGGATCGACTTTGCATGGGACCTCCTCGCATCCTGGCCGCCGGCCCCCCTCCGGTGATGGCCCATCCTCCGGGTCGGTGAACACGCCGCGGGCCATTGGGAGCCCGCAACAGCATGTGCGCTGGAACGTGGCGCGACTATACGCGCGCGGGGAAGGGGATTGGAAGCGATTTCGCACGAATCGTCGCCGGCCCGGAAACGAGGCGTGCCCTGAGGCCGAAGGGCCTCAGAAGAGCATCGTCGTCCCGTCGGGGAAGGTGAAGTCGAAGACGCCTGGGGCGAGGATCGCGTTCGGCTCGAGCGTGGTCACGACCGCCTCGCGGGTGACCATGTCGCCGATCGTCTCGGTGAGGCGGGTGATGATCCCCTCGGCCCGATCGACGGCCAGCTGGATGTGGAAGTCGGGCCGGTCCGCGACGCGCTCGATCGCGCGCGGGTGGTCGCACTCCAGCACGATCGCCTCTCGCCCGGCGACGATGTCGGTCCCCGAGATCCAGGTTCGGCCCGTCGCGAGCACGTTCTGGCAGTACCCGGCCGGATGGACGAACAGTTCGGGCAGCGTCTCGAGGGGAAGCGGCGTGATCGGCTCATAGACCCGCGCGCTGCCGGGGAACTCGCGATCCAGCCCCCGCGGCCGGTTGCGGACCGGGCGCGACGTCCCGAGCTTGTGGATGCCCGAGTAGGTCAGGATCGTCTCGCCGTCGCCGACCCAGGTCTCGAAGTTGCCGGCGATCCCCGCGCCCGGCTCGGTCGTCGTGACCCGCGCGTGCCCCGGGTGCTGGATCGACACGTCCATGGCGACGAGATGCGAACCGCGGACGCCCTCGGTGCGCTCCTCGAGGCGCATCCGGAGCGTCTCGAATCGGAGCTCCGCGTCCCGCATGAACTCGAACAGTTCGGCAACGGTCGGCAGGTCCGTTCCCAGCGTCACGATCGACGGGGCGCGTCGGTTTCCGGACATGGGCACGAGCGCGGCGCGATCCCAGAGTCGTGTGGTCATCGGCGGGATTGTAGCGGGCGCTCTGGCGGTTGACATCGGTTCCGCCGCGATGTATATCGTGATCCGATATACCGTAGCGCGACTGTCAAACGTGTCCGCACGGCTCGATGAGGAGGGTTGATCGACATGGCGAATCGAATCCGGTTGAGCATCGCCCTGGCTGCGCTGCTCCTCGCGATGGTGGTCCCGGCGGCCTCCGCCGGCGGCGCGTTGCACGCATCGGCGGTGCTGCGCGATCCGACCGGCTCGGTCGTGGGCTGGGCCCAGTTCACGGAAGATGCGAGCGGAATTCTGCACGTCAACGTTCAGGTCCGGGGTCTGCCGGAGGGCCTCCACGGGATTCACATCCACGCGATCGGGCAGTGCAGCCCGACCTTTGCCGCGGCAGGCGGTCATCACAACCCGCTCGGCCACGATCACGGGCTTGACAGCCCCACGGGCGCCCACGCGGGCGATCTGCCGAACCTCGTCGTCAACGGTGCCGGCAACGGCCACCTCGACGCCACGAGTGACCGGGCGACGCTGTCCGCCGGCACGGTTTCGGTCTTCGATGCGGACGGCAGCGCACTGGTGATCCACTTCGGAGAGGACGATCAGGTGACCAATCCGACGGGTAACAGCGGCAGTCGCATCGCGTGCGGCGTCATCGAGCCTCGCTGACGGATGTGACGCCCATGGGCCGGTTCGCTGATCCCGGCCTGTGGATCCTCGGTGCGCTTGGGCAAGCGCCGCTGGGATTCAGCGCCCTGTTCGATGCCGTCGTTTCGATCCACGGACCGATTGGACCAGGGACACTGCTCGGGGCGCTTGCGCGTCTCGAGCAGTGCCGCCTCGTGGAACGGGTTTCCGAATCGGACGGCGCGATGTATCGTCTGGCGAGTCATTCAACGGCGAGCGGGCGATAGGTCCACCAGCCATCGCCATCTCGATCTTGTGAACCGGGCGGGAGGCCGCATGAACCAGGGACTCACCGAATTCGGGCGATTTGCCGAGCCGACGCTGTACATCCTCGTCTCGCTCAGCGACGGACCGAAGCACGGCTACGCGATCATGACCGACGTCGAGGCGATCTCCGGATCCCCGCTCGGCCCCATAGAGCGTCCCGGGG
>SCTE01000043.1 GCA_004298915.1 Chloroflexota bacterium
CCGATCGACGCCTCGCTCCTGCTGACGCGGCGGATGGATCGCCTGCGCGATGCGTTCAGCCTCGTCCCGGAATACCTCCGCACGCTCGACCGCGCGTCGCCGGTCCGCGACGTCAACGAGTACACGCCCCAGCTCGGCCGTCGGTTCCGGGCCCTCAAGCTGTGGGTCCTCCTGCGCTGGTTCGGCCTCGAGGGCCTGCGGAGACGCATCCGCCACCACCTCGAGCAGGCGGCCGCCTTCGCGGCCTGGGTGGACGCCGACCCGAGGTTCGAGCGCCTCGCCCCGGTGCCGTTCTCGACGATCTGCCTGCGCCTTGCCCCGCCCCGACTCGACGACGAATCAGCCGCCGACCACCAGGCCCGCCTCGACGCCCTGAACCTGGCGTTGATCGACGCCGTGAACCGGACCGGCGAGGTGTTCCTGTCCCATACGCGGCTCAACGGCGTCTTCGCGATCCAGGTTGCGCTGGGCCAGCTTCGGACCGAGGATCACCATGTCGCGCGCGCCTGGGCGCTGCTCCAGCGCGAGGCCGCGGCGCTCGGCTGATCGGGCGAGCCGTATCGCCGAACAGGAGGATCACATGGCCGCGGTCGTCTCGTACGTGACCGGAACCGTCGCCGCCGACCGACAGGCATCGCTCGTCGAGCAGTTCCGGGCCGGCGTTGCAGCCGGGCTCCCGCCGGCGATCGCCAGCACGATGCTCGTCCGCGACGGCGATGACGTCGGGATCCTGAGCGTGTGGCGCGATGCCGACGACCTCCGGGCGATGATCGCGACCGCCGAGGAACCGTTCGCGCGCCGGGTCATCCGCGAGGCGGGCGGGACGCCATCGGTCCGGATCTTCGAGGTCCTCGTCGCCGGCGAACACCACCCGGGCTAGCCGGGCACCGCACGCGGCCGAGCATGGACATGGCATGATCGACGAAACGCCAACCTTCGAGGAGGATCCCCGCACGTGCCGCCGATCACCGAGCTGACGCGCATCGAGCCCGTCCACCTGGATCGCCTCGATCGGCAGGGGATCTTCACGACCGGCCTGCTCCTCGAGGTCAGCGAGACGCCGACCCGTCGCCAGACGCTGGCCGACCAGGTGGATGCGTCCACGAACGACGTGCTGGCCTGGCGCGACGAGGCCCTCATGCTCAACCTCGTGGGCTTCGGGCCGCTCGAGCACACGCTGCTGAGCCAGGCGGGCTTCGAGGGCCTGCGGGAGATCCTCGACGTCACCCTCGAGGAATTCCGGGCCCGGATCGCCCGCGCCGGGCGGGAACTCAACCTCGAGATCCCGAGCGACCTCACGCTCGAGAGCTGGTGGGAGCAGGCCCGGACGCTCGAGGACGAGTAGCCGGACGGGACCCGCGAGGCACGGCGGTACCATGGACCGATGCGCCTGTTCCCCGGGCTCCTGTCGATCGCCGTCGCGCTGTCCGCCGGCTTGCTGCTTCTCGCCGTCGCGATCAGCCCGTTCCTGACGCCGGCCTGGGTGGCGTTCGAGCAGGATCGTGCCGAGGCGGCCGCCTGGACCAGCTTCAGCCCGGTTGAGCTCCGGACCGCGACGGACGCGATCCTGTCCGACCTCGTGGCCGGTCCGCCGGCCTTCGACGTGACCATTCGTGGTGCGCCGGTCCTGACTGACGCCGAGCGATCCCACATGCGCGATGTCCGGGCCGTGTTCACCGGGTTCTTCACCGCGGCCGGCGCGGGGCTCGTCCTCCTCGTGATCGCCCGGCTCGCGACGCGGCCGTCGGGAGCGTGGTCGCGGGACCGCTTCCTCGGCGCGGTCCGGGCGGGTGCCACTGGCCTCGCGGTCGTGATCGCCGTCGCCGGCGTGATCGCGGCCGTTGCCTTCGACGCGGCCTTCGAGGTCTTCCATCAGCTGTTCTTCGCCGCCGGTACGTACAACTTCGATCCGACCCGGGATCGCCTCGTCCAGCTCTTTCCCGAGGTCTTCTGGTCCGAGACGACGATGGCGGTCGGTGGCCTGACCATCGCGCTGAGCCTCGTGGTGGTCGTCCTCACGACACGCGGGCTCCGTCGGGCCGCGACCCCGACGGCCGCCGCCGAACGGGCCGTCGCATGATCGGCGTGCCGATCGCCCGCGTCCTCGGGATCGAGATCCGGGTCCAGTTGGGATGGGTGCTCGTCGTCGCCCTCGTCGCGGCACTCGCCGTGATCCAGGTCGGCACGGCCGTCCCGACCCTGCCGGCTCCCGTGCAGTGGATCCTGGGCGGAGCCGTCGGCATCGCCTTCTTCGTCAGCGCCATGCTCCACGACCTGGGCCACGCCGTGGTGGCGCGCCGTCGTGGCGTCGTCGTGGAATCGATCCTCGTCTCGTTCTTCGGCGGGACCACGCCGGCCGATGCCACGGCGCCGGTGGCCCGTGATGACCTGGCGATCGCCGCGAGCGGCCCCGTCGTCAGCGTGGTCCTCGGCGTCGTGCTGGCGGCGATCGCCCTCGGACTCGATTCCCTCGGCACCGAGATGGGCGTGGCGCTCGGGCAGATCGTCATCGTCCTCGCGGTCCTCAACGTCCTCATCGGGCTGGTCAACTTCATCCCGGCCTACCCGCTCGATGGCGGACGGATCGTGCGGGCCCTGGCCTGGGGTCGATCCGGTTCGGTCAAGGGTGGCTGGAAGGCGGCGGCGGCGACGGGCCGGCTGTCCGGGCTCGTGGGCCTGTCGATCGGCGGCGGCCTGTTCCTGACCGGCGAGATCACCAATGGGGCGATGGTGGCCTTGAGCGGCTGGTTCCTGATCCT
Source organism: Chloroflexota bacterium (assembly GCA_004298915.1). Lineage (GTDB taxonomy): Bacteria > Chloroflexota > Limnocylindria > Limnocylindrales > CSP1-4 > UBA5189. The sequence continues at coordinate 2,760 of SCTE01000043.1, forward strand.
GTCGAGCCGCGCGATCCGCGAGCGGCTCAAGGTCGATGCCCTGATCGGCGACCTCGTCGTGAGCGATGCGATGGAGCGGAACCCGACGACGGTCAACGCAAGCCTCACGGTCGACACGCTCGCCGGGCAGCTGCTCGACGGCGAGACGCCGACGACCGCGATCCCGGTCATGGAGGGAACCGCCGTCGTTGGCATGCTCGGTGTGCGTGAGGTGCGCCGCCTTCGACGGGGCGCGTGGGGGATCACCCGGGTCGGCGACGCGATGACCCGGCCCCCGCGGATGGTCGAGCTGGCGCCCGGTGCCGGCCTGGTCGATGCCGTCGAACGCCTCCATCGCTCGGGCCTCGACGGGCTCCCCGTCATCCTCGACGGCGCGCTCCAGGGCGTGTTGACGCGCCGGAGCGTCGGCCAGGTGGTCCGGGATCGGACCGCGTCGCAGCCCGCCGCGGGTCGCTGATCCAGCCCATGGCCGACGATCGCGCCGCCGGGCGGCTGATCAGCGCCGACGCCGCGCTCGCGGCGGTCCTCGATGCCATCGCGACACCCACGGAACCCGAGTGGGCGTACCTGTCCGAGGCCGTCGGTCGGGTCGCCGCCGAGGACGTGACATCGGCCCTGGACCTGCCGCCCTGGGACAACAGCGCGATGGACGGGTACGCCATCCGCCACGCGGACGTTGCCGGGGCCAGGCCGGATCACCCGATCCTGCTCGAGGTGGTCGGCGACGTACCGGCCGGCGCCGAATCACTGCCCGACGTCCGGCGCGGCACGGCCGTCCGGATCGCCACCGGCGCGAGGGTCCCTGGGGGTGCCACGGCCGTCGTCCCGGTCGAGCTGACCACGCCGTCGGGCGAGGCCCTCGGTGCACGAGGTCGTGACGCGACCGGCCCGCTTCCGGCCGCCATCCTGGTCCACGAACCGGTCCCGGACGGCGGATCCATCCGCCGGCTGGGCTCCGACCTGCGAACCGGCACGACCGTCCATGTGGCTGGCAGCCCGGTTTGGCCGGCCTCGATCGCCGTGCTCGCCGGCGCAGGTCAAGCCGGCCTGCTCGTCCATCGCCAGCCGGTGGTCGGCATCCTCGCGACGGGCGACGAGATCCGCACCCCCGGCGCGAATCTCGGCCCCGCCGGCATTCCCGATGCCAACGGCCCGGCACTCCACGCCTACGTGGCGGCGGCCGGCGGATCCGGCCGGGCGTTCGGGATCGCCCGGGATCGGATCGACGACGTCCGCGCGCGCATCGCCGCCGGGCTGGCGGCGGGTCCGGACGCGATCATCG
>SCTE01000386.1 GCA_004298915.1 Chloroflexota bacterium
GCCGAGCCGGCCGATGTGGGGCATCCGATCGAAGGTCATCGCGACCTTGCCGCCCCACGAGTAGTCGATCCGATGGCCGGCAACCTGGGGATGGATGTCGAGCATCCGACCATGGAGGAGCTTTGCCGTCCGGTCGGTCGTCGTCGGCATGAAGCTGACCCGGCCGCCGAAGATCAGCCGCCGATCCGCCGACACGTGCCAGTAGGACAGGAAGTTCCGGGTGTCGAAGTAGGCGCGACCCGTGGGTGACACCTCGTGTGCCACGTCCGCCGGGAGCGGCTCGGTCGCGATGATGTAGCTGCCGATCGGCACGATCCGCCGTCTGACGCTCGGCGCGGCCCCGTCCGTGTAGCCGTTCATCGCCACGAGGACGTCGCGGGCGAGGATGGCACCCCGGGACGTCTCGACGACGAATCGGCCGTCGCCCTGGCGGCGGATCGACAGTACCGGCGTCGATTCGTGGAGGTCCGCGCCGGCGCGCTCGGCCAGCCCGACCAGGCCGGCAAACCACTTGCCGGGATGCAGGATGCCGCCGGGCGCGATCGCCAGGCCGCCGTGGTAGGCGTCGGTTCCGATCTCGGCATGGAGGTCCGCCTTCGGCACCACCCGAGCCGTCATCCCGAATGACTCGAGGGCCGTTGCTTCCATGTCGAATTCGGCCGCGTGACCGGGCGCCCAGGCGAGCTCGAGCCAGCCGTTGGTGCGCAGCTCGGCATCGATGTCGTTGTCCCGGATCAGGCCGGTGACCAGGTCCATCGCCTCCATCGACTCGAGGAAGATGGCACGGGCGAGGTCATGGCCGTAGCGCCTGATCAGGGCCGGCACGCCCCACTTGTACCCGGGATGGATGATGCCCCCGTTGCGGGTCGAGGCGCCCCAGCCGAGCGTGCGGGCTTCGAGGAGCACGGCCTTCGCGCCCTGGAGCGCAAGCTTGCGGGCCGCGGCGACGCCGGTGTAGCCACCACCGACGATCGCGACGTCCACGCTGTCCGGCAACTGGCGTCCAGCGCGGTCGTGGAGTGGCGGCATCGTGGCATGCCAGTACGGCCGGCGCTCGTAATCCCGGTTGAGGGCGGGTCTCGTCATCGCGTCCATCGTACCGGGCGAGCGGGCCCCCGGGGTCAGGCGTCCGGCGCCTCGTAGGCGATCCGACCACCGGCCACGGTCAACAGCACGCGACCGGCGAGGTCGCGACCGAGCAGCGGGGAATTCCTGCCCTTCGAGGCGAGGGACTCAGCGCTGACATGCCAGCGCTCCGCTCGGTCGAACACGACGAGGTCGGCGGGCGCGCCCTCGACGAGCCCGACCCTCGCGACGGGATCGGTTCCATCTGCGGGCCCGGCCCCCGGCAATCCATCCCCGAGGACTCGGGCCGGACCCGTGGTGAGCGCCGAGATGGCGGCCATCATCGTCAGCTGCCCGGCATCGATGGCGGCCAGGACGATCCCGAGGGCCGTCTCGATCCCGCTGATCCCGTTGGCGGCAAGCCCGAATTCGACGGCCTTGTCGACCTCGGCATGGGGCGCGTGGTCGGTCGCGATGGCGTCGGCGGTACCGTCGGCCACGGCCGCGATGCAGGCCAGCGCGTCATCCGGCGAGCGCAGCGGCGGATTGACGCGCAGGGACGGATCGAACGGAAGCTCCTCGATGACGCCATCCCGCCAGGGATCACCGGTCGTTCCGTCCGCGGCAACCGCGAGCCAGCTCCAGCGCCGCGCCCCGGCCAGCCACTCGTCGGTCAGGGCCAGGTGGTGGGGCGTGACGTCGCAGGTCACCGGCAGGCCCGCGGCCTTGGCCCGGCGAACGAGGTCGAGGGACGTCGCCGTGGACAGGTGGGTCAGGTGCAGTCGCGCCCCGGGCACGTCGCGCAGCACGTCGGCAAGGAGCGACAGGTCCCGGCCCGCGGCGGCCGCCTCCGCCGCGGCCGGCCAGCCGCGGAGACCCAGCACCGTTGCGACAAGGCCGTCGTTCGCCTCGGCGCCCTCGGTCAGCGTCCGATCCTCGGGGTGATCGACGATGGGCAGTCCGAGCATCCCGGCGTAGGCCAGGGCGTTGCGGAAGAGGGCCGCGGACCCGACCGGTGAGCCATCGTCGCTGAACCCGACGACGCCCGCGTCCGCCAACTCACCGAGCAGGGCGAGCTGCTCGCCGGCACGTCCGGCCGAGACGGCCCCAAGGGCGAGCAGACGCACCGGTGATCCGGAGGCGGCCGCCGCATCGCGGATCCGTGCGAGCACGGATGGCTCGTCGAGTGCCGGCGTCGTGTTGGGCATGATGCAGACCGTCGTGAAGCCACCGTGCGCAGCGGCGGCCAGCCCCGTGGCGATGGTCTCGGCGTCCTCGTTGCCGGGTTCGCGGAAATGTGCATGGAGGTCGATGAACCCTGGGGCGACCACGACGCCGGTGTCCTCGATGCCCGCGGCGTCGGCGCCATCGAGCCAGGTGACCGTCTCCAGGATACCGCCGGCGACGACGATCTCGCCGGGCCCCTCTCGACCCGAGGCCGGATCCACGAGCCACGCACGCGAGATGTCGAGATCGGCGAGCGGGCCCCGCGTCATCGGGTCACTCGGCCGCCGGGACGGCGCCGCGCGCGGCCTCCCGGCCCGCCTCCGGGCGGACGTCACGCCCGCCGCCGTCGCGGGCGGAACCGTCGCGAGCGCCGGCCAGCAGATACAGGACGGCCATCCGTACGGCGACGCCGTTGGCGACCTGGTCGGTGATCACGGACTGGTCGCCCGCGGCGACATCGGCCGCGATCTCGACGCCCTCGTTCATCGGCCCGGGATGCATGACCAGGGCGTCGGGCCGGGCGAGCGCGAGGCGCTCTCTGGTCAGCCCGAAGCGCGCCGCGTACTCCCGGAGGGACGGCAGCAGGCCGGCCGCCATGCGTTCGCGCTGGATCCGGAGGGCCATCACGACGTCGGCGTCGCGAAGGGCGGCGTTGAGATCGGACGTGACGGTGAACCGGCGCGACCCGGCGACCCCGGATGCGGCCCAGGCATCGAAGCCCCGAAGGAGCGTCGTCGGGCCACAGACCCAGACGTCGGCACCGGCGGCGGTCAGCGCCCACAGGTTGCTCCGAGCCACGCGGGAGTGCAGGACGTCGCCGAGGATGACGATCTTCCGACCACGTACGGAACCGCCCGGCAGTCGGGTTTCGAGCGTGTACAGGTCAAGGAGCGCCTGGGTCGGGTGGGCATGCCAGCCGTCGCCGCCGTTGAGCACGCTGCCCGAGAAGTGCTGAGCGGCCAGGTACGGCGCGCCGGACGTGGCGTGCCGGAGGACGAGCATCCTGGCGCCGAGGGCCTCGACCGTCCGGATCGTGTCGATCAGGGACTCGCCCTTGGTGACCGAGGAGCTCGCGGCCGCGATGTTGACCACGTCGGCGGACAGGTTCTTGGCGGCCACCTCGAAGCTCACCCGGGTCCGGGTCGAGGCTTCGTAGGACAGGATGGTGACGCCCCAGCCACGGAGCACCGGCACCTTCGGGATCTCACGGGTGAGGACTTCGGCCATCGTGGCCGTGGTCCGCATCACGAGGTCCAGGTCGTCCGAGGTCAGGACGTCGACATCGAGGAGGTGCCGATGCGTCCAGCGTCCAGCCGGTGCCGGGTTCGAGCCGGCCAGGGTCGTCGGAATCGCGAACTCCACCGCCTCGTCCGGCGCCCCGAGCGCGGGATCGGCGGAGAGGTTCACTGGATGGGGACCGCCGCGTCGCTCGGCCTCGGGGCGCGATCGATGTCAACGGCATCCTCGCCGTCGACCTCCTCGATCCGGA
>SCTE01000387.1 GCA_004298915.1 Chloroflexota bacterium
GTGGCCGCGACGCGCTCGGCGAGCTCGCTCCAGCGACGCATGGCGGCGATGGTATACCGTGCCCTGATGGCGGGTCGTCAGCTGTTTCCGGCGTCGCTCGAGGGCGGGCTCGTCGTGCTCCGTCGCCACGTTCCGGAGAACCTCGAGGCCTTTCGCCGCTGGTACGCGGATCCGGAGATTGCCCGCCTCGCCCGGTACACCGAGGGCCCGATGCGGATCGACGAGGTCGACCGCTTCTTCCAGGCCCGGGCCATCGGACCGGAATCCCTGGCCATGGCCATCCACGTCCGGGAGTCCAACCGGCTCGTCGGAACCTGCGCCCTCAGCCAGATGGATGGCGATCATGGGTCCGCGCTGTACCACATCACGATCGGCGAGAAAGATGCCTGGGGCCACGGCTACGGGACCGAGGCGACGCGCCTGATGGTCGCCCACGCCTTCCGGGCGCTCGGCCTGCATCGGATCTCGTTGACGGTCTTCGCGTTCAACGAGCGGGCTAGGCGGTCCTACGAGGCCTGTGGGTTCGTCGTCGAGGGCCGAGCTCGCGAGGCGATCCGGCGCGACGGCCGCTGGTGGGACGAGATCTCGATGAGCATCCTCGAATCGGAATGGCGGCGCATGCCCCGCGACCAGTGGGCCACGTCACCAGCGGCGCTTGAGCGAGACGCGGCGAGCTCCGCACCGGTACCGCGCCGCGGTGTCGTCGCTCGCATCACAGGGAGGTGACCATGGCATCGACCGGACCGGCGGCGGACGCCGCGCGCACCGCATTTCGGGAGCGGATGGATGCCAAGGGCCACGCGGTCGAAAACGCTCGGGCCGCCGTCGCGGGGCTCGAGGCCGCGTTCGCCGCCGGCGCTCTCGTTCGGACAACTCTCCTCGACCAGATGCTCGGCGACCTGATGCTCGCCCTCGAGCAGGACGAGGGCCAGAAGCTCGGCGGCAAGAGCGCGGAAGCCGCGCGATTCATCCTGCGCGCCGTCTCGCGTGAGCTCGACAACGCCTGAAATCAGGGCTTGACTCTCGACCTGCCCGAGGGTCCAGGATGGATGGCATGGACGACGACTTCCTCTCGATCGGGCGGTTCAGCCGGCTGACCGGGATCTCGATCGGCGCGCTGCGCCACTACGACGAGCTGGACCTGCTCCGGCCCGCGGAGGTCGACCGTTTCACGGGCTATCGACGTTACGGGCGTGGCCAGGTCGATATCGGCCGGGCGATCGCGCGGCTGCGGGACCTCGAGGTCCCGCTCGACGAGATCCGCGAGGTCCTGGCCGCCGACGACCCGGTGCTCCAGCGCCGGCGCGTCGCCGATCACCGCGCGCGCATCGAGGCCCGGATCAATCGCCTCCAACGCGTGCTCCATGTCCTGGGGCAGCTCAGCGCAGGAAGGGAACCCATCGTGTCCGACCATCAGCCGACCACCGTCACGCCCGAGCTCGACGCCGCCGCGCACCGCCGTCTCGGGGTGGAGCTCTTCAACTACGTCTGGACGCTCATCGAGAAGGCCGACCGATCGGCGGTGGAGATCGACACGATGATCCATGCCGCTCACGCCTCACGCCACCACTGGTCGCTGGCGGGCACGAATGCCAATCTCGGCCGGGGTGAGTGGCAGGTCGCCCGGGTGTACTCGGTCCTCGGCCGGGCCGAGCCCGCCCGCTGGCATGCGGCGCGCTGCCTTGCCTACACCGAGGCGGCGATCGCTGCCAGTGAAGCCGATGACTGGGACCTCGCGGCAGCCTACGAGGGCCTGGCCCGAGCCGAGGCCGTCGCCGGCGATGCGGCAGCGGCAGAGCGCTGGCGGGCGTTGGCGACGGACGCGCTCGCCTCGATCACCGACCCGGCCGACCGGGAGGTCATCGCCGGAGACCTGGCCACGATCCCCGGCTGAGGTTCGCCGCCGAATCGCGACGCCGGCCCGGGACGGGCCGGCGTCGTTGCCGTGCTGGGAAGCCGGTCAGGCGGGCATGCCCGTCGTCCCGGCCGCTCGGTCAGTGCCCGGAGTGGTACGTCCCCACGAGCACGTCCTGGTTCGGCGTGGTGACTCCCGGGTTGCCCCGGAAGTCGGTCCAGACCGTCACGGTGTTTCCGTTGCTGTCCACCGCCGTCCCGGTGTAGTCACCGATGAACGAGCCGGAGAACAGGATGTACGGGTTCGACGACTGCGAACTGATCCGGTGCGTGGCACCGAAATTGTCGTTCGAGGTCTTGAGGGCCCAGTCGAGGCAGACGACGGCGCCGGCGCGGCCGGCGTCGT
>SCTE01000388.1 GCA_004298915.1 Chloroflexota bacterium
CCGGTCGTTGGGGTCCGAGTCCCGATCCTCAGCGCCCGGATAGTCGAGCCGAACGACGTTGTACGGACTCCGCGCCATGAGGCGCTCGCGCTCGGCACCGTCGATCACGTCATACGGTGGCGCCACGACGCGCCCGAGATCGCCGACCACGTCGGGGTCGTAGCGGAGCGCGCGAAACGGGCGGACGACGGGCATTCGACCTCGATGCTCGACCTGGATGCGCAGGCGCGGCCGGGGGCTCGGGCGATCGTCCTGCGAATCGATCGCGATCTGGTACCCGGATCGTACGATAGGCACCGCGGAACCGCGACCGGTCCCCATTCGAACCGGCCGCGCAACTTTTCGGGGGCTCTCCGCGTCGATGGAACCGACCCAACCTCCTCCTGGAGACGACGTGCCGCTCGCCATGGCTCTGCCGCGACCCGCCGCCCGCTGGATACGCTCGCTCGGAACGCTCCTCATCGTGGCGGCGGTGCTCCTCGGTCCGATGGCCGCCACGACCCAGGCCGCCTCGTCGGTCAAGATGGAAGCACGGGTCCTTCTCCAGGGCCACGCCCGGGTCGGATCCTGGATGGCCATCCAGGTGGCCTTCACCAACGACGGTCCCGCAGTAAGGGGCGAGATCCGCCTGGCCGGTGGCGCATCGGGACGAACCCGGTTCTCCGTACCGGTGGATCTCCCGACCAATTCCCGGCAGGCATACGTCCTCCATGCCCAGCCGCCATCGTTCGGTCGCTCGGTCAAGGTCGAGCTCGTTTCGGGCGGCAGCACGGTCGCATCGGCGGACGTGACCTACCTGATCCACGATGCCGCGCAACTCGTCGTCGGCGTCATCGCGGAACAGCCCCAGGGGATCATCGCGGAGCTCAACCTCGAGCCGAACCAGAACGGGATCACGCCGGCCATCCTGGCCCTCGGGATCGCCGACCTCCCGGAGCGCCTGGAAGCATGGGGCACGCTCGACCGCATCATCTGGCAGGACGTCGACAGCAACCAGCTCAGCACCGACCAGCTGGCTGCGCTGCGCGGCTGGATCGCCGGCGGCGGCCAGCTCGTGATCGCGGGAGGCACGGCGGGCATCGGGACGCTGTCGGGATTTCCGGACGACCTCCTGCCCTACCGGCCAACCGCGACGCTGACGGTCGCGCCCACGACCCTGACCGGGCTCATCGGGGAGCTGCCGACCGATGCTGCCGACCTGCCGGCCCAGGGCGGGACGCTTCGAGACGGCCGGCCGCTCGCGACGTCGGGCGATCGCGTCATTGCGGCCCAGATGGACTACGGCTCCGGCGCCGTCACGGTCCTCGGGTTCGACCCGGCCACCAGGTGGCTCGCGGCAACCCGCGACATCGACGTCATGTGGCGTCGGCTCCTCCCTGGCCGGACCGCGGGTGGACCCGTCGTGGGCTCGGATGACAGCCAGATCGTGAACGCGGTCAACCAGCTCGCGTCGCTCGCCCTCCCGCCGATCGGCGGCCTGCTCCTCCTGATCGGCGGCTACATCCTCCTCATCGGCCCGATCAACTACCTCATCCTGCGGCGACTGGATCGCCGCGAGCTCGCCTGGATCACGATGCCGGTCCTCATCGTCGCGTTCGCAGGGGCGTCGTATGCGTTCGGGACGACCCTGCGGGGCAGTGACCTGATCGTGAACGAGGTCGCGGTCGTGCGTGGCGCTCCCGGAGCCACCGAGGGCTCCGCGCAGGTCTACGTCGGCGTCTTCTCGCCGTCCCGATCGACCTACCAGCTCGAGGTTCACGGCAGCGCCCTGCTGGCCGCGCCATCGACCGGCGACTTCACCGGCAACGGGGATCCGAACTCGCTCGACATCGTGCAGGGAGATCCCGCGCTCGTCCGCGATCTCGCCGTGGGCTTCTCGTCGCTGAGGACGGTCCGGGCCGACGCCCCCGCCACCGTGCCGCTCGTGACCACGAAGCTCACCTTCGAGAAGGGCATCGTCACGGGGACGGTGACCAATGCCTCGTCGATCACCCTCGAGAAGGTCGCCGTCGTCCTCGGCGGCTCCGTGGCCGTCATCGGCGACATGCCGGCTGGATCGTCCAAGGACGTGTCGCTCCGCCCGACCGGCAACCCGTTCTTCCAGTCGCTCTCGGACCGGATCTTCGGACAGGTGTTCTTCGGGGATTCGGCGTCGCTCAATGACGAGGGACTCCGGATGCGGGTCCGCCACGCGATCGTGGACCAGTTGACCTACGACCCGATGTTCGGAACCATCGGCGCCCTCAACGCCAACGGTCCGGTCCTCCTCGCCTGGGGCCGCGACGAGGTGCTCGACGTCCGGGTCCAGGGACAATCGGCGCGACGGAACGCGAACGTCCTGTACTACCTGCCGGTCGGCCTCGACGTCAGCGGCACGACCACGTTCGCATCGGACCTCATCACCGCGACGGTCGTGTCCTCCGACGCGGCGTTCTTCAGCAAGGACCCCTCGTCGGTGAACATGGGCGCAGGTTCGGCCACGATTGCCTACCGGCCGATCGGGTTCCGGGGATCGTTCGCCGCGTCCGAAGTCCAGTTCTCGATGAACGGGGCGAGCCTGCCCTCCGCGAGCGCGACGAGCGTCGCGCCGCTGGACGTCAAGCCGGTCCCCTGCACGGACGCGACGAACGCCAACCCGGCCGGCTGCACGCCGCCCCATCTCGACGGGATCCCCGAGATCGAGGTCTTCGATGTCGACGCGGGTGCCTGGGCGAGACTGCCGCACCTCGGCCAGGGGACGGTCTACAGTCTCGACACGCCGGCCCGGTTCGTCGATCGATCGACCGGCCAGGTGCTGATCCGCTTCATCAACGAATCCGCGGACCAGGGGCTGGGTTTCCAGTTCCAGATCTCGATCAGTGGGGTCATCTCGTGACGGCCATCGTGAGCACGCAGGGCCTCGTCAAGCGCTACGACCGCACGCTTGCCGTGGCGGGCGTCGACCTCGAGATCGAGGAGGGCGAGATCTTCGGCCTGGTCGGCCCGAACGGCGCGGGCAAGACCACGACGCTCCGGATCCTCGCGACCCTCCTCGAGCCGACCGCGGGTGAGGCGGAAGTCGCGGGCTGGTCGCTCGCCCGGAACCCGAACGAGGTCCGCCGCGTCCTCGGGTTCATGCCGGACGTGTTCGGGGTCTACGACGACATGCGGGTCTGGGAGTACCTCGACTTCTTCGGGCGGTGCTACGGGCTCTCGGCTCCGGCCCGGAAGCGGATCATCGGCGACCTCCTCGAGCTGGTGGACCTCGCCGACAAGCGGGACACCTACGTGCAGGGCCTGTCCCGCGGCATGCAGCAGCGGCTCTGCCTCGCCCATGCGCTGGTCCACGATCCGAAGGTACTGCTGCTCGATGAGCCCGCCTCGGGCCTCGACCCACGGGCCAGGGTCGAACTTCGCGAGTTGCTTCGCGAGCTGCGCGTGCTCGGCAAGACGATCCTGATCAGCAGCCACATCCTTCCCGAGCTCGAGGAGCTCTGCACGAGCGTCGCGATCGTCGATCGCGGGCGCGTCCTGGCGTCCGGGCGCATCGCGGACATCGAGAAGCGGTTGCGGGTTGGCGCGGTCCTCCGCGCCCGGGTCATCGCCGAAGGCGAGGAGCTCGAGGCCGCCCGAGCCTGGTTCTCGGGGCAGGCGGAGGTCGCCTCGGCGGCCATCCTCCCGGACGGACAGGTCGAGCTCGGGTTCCGGGGCGACGAGATCGAGACGGCAGCCCTGCTCCGCGACGCGATCGCGTCGGGCCTGCGCATTGCCAGCTTCTCGCGCGCGGCGAGCGACCTCGAGGAGCTCTTCCTCCAGGTAACCGGCCAGGATGAAGTACCGGTGCAGGAGGCCGTTGCATGATTGCCGCGCTCGCGCGCCGTCCCCGGTTCTCGCTGCCGGGAATCACGGCGATCATGGTCAAGGAACTGCGTGGCCGGATGCGCGGACGCCGGGCATTCGTGTCGGTGACCATCTACACCCTGATCGTGGCGGGCTTTGCCTGGATGGTCGGCCGGATCATCGAGGAGAGCGTCCGCCAGAACTTCGGGTTCAGTCCGCAGTACCAGTCCGCCTCGATCGGGCGGGGCATATTCGTCGCTCTGATGTTCCTCCAGACGCTCATGATCTCGGTCCTCGCGCCGGCCTCCACGGCGGGGACGATCAGCGGCGAACGCGAGCGCCAGACCCTGGACCTGCTGGCCGTGACGCCGATCTCGTCGGTCGCGATCGTCGTCGGGAAGCTCCTGTCGGCGCTGACCTGGGTGTTCATCCTGATCCTGGCCTCGGTGCCGGTCTCGGCCCTCGTCTTCGTCTACGGTGGCGTGGCACCGGACGACCTCCTGCGCGGGTACGTACTGTTGTTCGTGACCGCGATCGCGTTCGGCGCGCTGGGGATGTTCTTCTCGGCACTCATTCGACGAAGTGGAGCCGCCACCGGCCTGACGTTCGTCTCGGTCATCGTCGCGACGGTCGGCCTGACCTTCATCTGGGTCTTCCTCCGGGTCAGCGAGGCCAACAACCTCGACGCCAACACGCTGGCCCAGCGACGGCCACCCGAAGCCCTGCTGTACCTGAATCCATGGGTCTCGCAGGCCGACGTGGCCTGCGGTGCCGAGGGCGGTTCCGGCAGCTGGTGCTCGGTCATCGCCGAGGTCACCGGCGCGAACCAGGTCTTTGCCCAGCCCGTCCAGGGTGGCGTGATCGCGCCCGGCGCTGCAGGAAATTGCTTCTCCGACGGGACGACCACGACATGCAAGGCGGTCGCGATCGACGGCGGCGGCATCCCCGCCCCGGCCCCGGCCGTCGGCAATGACCTCGTCGTCAACGACGTCATCTCGGGTCCCGAGTCGCTCCGGGATCGATTCTGGCCGCGTTCCGCGCTCACCATGCTGCTCATCGCGCTTGGGCTCACCGCTGCCTCGGTCCAGCTCGTCACCCCAACGCGTCGCTGGCGCCCCAGCCTGCCGGGCTTCCTGCGTCGCCTCCGTCCGAGGAGGTCCGCCTGATGTTCCGACTGCCGCTGGCCCGGCCGAAGCTCGCTCGTCCCGCATGGCGCTGGACCCGTTCCGTCGGGTCTTCGTTCGAGGTACCCGAGGATCCCCGCCGGCTCATCGAGGGGCCACTGGATCCCGATCTCGAGCGTGTCCGGATCGGGCTTCGGCCACATCGACGCCGACTCTGGGTGCGCCGGATCGTCCGTCGAGCCTGGATCGTCCTGGTCGCGACCGTCGCCCTCGAGCTCCTCGTCGTCCTCGCCGGGCGGATCTGGCCGATCGAGGGGATCGCCGCCGTCGCGGCGACGGTGCCGATCGTCATGCTCGTCGTCCTTGCAATCGCTGCCGCGCGCGCACGCCCGAGCCTTGGCGAAGCCGCCCTCGCGGTCGATCGCGAGGCTCGCCTCGGCGACCGGCTCGCGACGACCCTGGCGCTGGGGGGCACCGTTCCCGAGGCCGCCGGACCGCCGACGGCCGAGGACGAGGCCGATCTCGCGAACGGCGACGCCGATCTCGGCGATCACGCGGAGCGGCGGCGGTTTGTGCGGCGCCAGCGCCGCGACGCGCTGGCGAGCCTGCGCCTGGTACCGGCGAACCTGTTCAAGCCGCGGATGTCGAACCGGCCGGCCGTCGCCATCCTGGCGCTCTCGCTGGCCCTCGTGCCCGCCATCTTCCTGCCCAACCCCCAGACCGCGGTCATCGCCCAGAACCGGGCTGTGCGTGAACAGGCGACCGCCCAGGCCGAGAAGCTCGACCGACTCGCCGATCAGCTGGCGAGCAAGGGCCTCACCCCGAACGACCCGCGGGCGCAACTGGCGAAGGAGCTGCGCGACCTCGCCAAGCAGCTCCGTGACCACCCGAATGACCTGACCGCCAACCTCGCGAAGCTCGGAGCGGTCGAGGCCTCGCTTCGATCCCAGCTCAACCCCGCGAACGAGCAGCGCGCCGCAGCCCTTGCCTCCCTGAGCCGCGGCCTGTCGCAGACGGCGACGGGCAACCAGAAGGCCAATCCCGAGGGCGATTCGAAGCAGGCGTCAGACGACCTGAAGGATCTCGGCAAGAATCTCGACTCGATGACCGATGCCCAGAAGCAGGACCTCGCCCGGCAGCTCTCGGAGCTCCAGGGCACGGCCAGCCAGGCCGGCGGCGCATCTGCCCAGGCCCTCCGCGATGCGGCCCAGAGCCTCGCCCAGGGGGACACCGCCGGAGCCAGGTCCGCCCTCGACCGACTGTCGGAGACACTCGGGGATGCGCAGAACGGGATCGCCCAGAACCGTGACCTGACGGGCGCGGCGAACCAGCTGCAGGACAGCCGTCGCGACCTGGCGAACGCCGGCCAGACCGGCCAGCCCGGCAACAACGGGCAAACCGGCCAGGGCGGCCAGAATGGGCAACCTGGCAGCAGTGGCCAGCCGGGCGGTCAGGGCCAAGGTCAAGGTCAGGGCCAGGGCCAAGGCCAGGGGCAGGGCCAGGGCCAGGGGCAGGGCCAGGGCCAGGGCCAGGGGCAAGGTCAAGGCCAGGGCCAGGGCCAGGGTCAGGGGCAAGGTCAAGGCCAGGGCCAGGGCAGCGGGTCGATCGGCGGGGGCGGGTCGAACGCGAACTATCTCGGCTCCGGGACGGGCGGCAATGGCCGCCCCGGTGGTCCCGTCAATCCCAATCGGCCATCCACCCTCGGCAACGACCTGAGCAGCGTGTTCGCGCCATTCGGGCGCATCGGGAAGCCGGGCGATCCCTCGTACATCTCGGGATCGGGCGGCTCCGGGCAGACGACCCAGGGCAACCAGCAGGGACCGGGCACGGACCCAGGTTCGTACGTTCCGTACTCCCAGGTCTTCTCCGACTTCTACCAGTACGCGCTGACATCGCTTGACCGCGGTTACGTGCCGTTGTCGGTCAAGGACTACGTTCGCGACTACTTCAGCTCCCTCGAACCCCGCCAGTAGCCGCGGCGCGGCAACCGACCGCTCCGCCCGGAGGCATGCATGGAAACGACGATCGACGCAGGCACCACGCCGAGGCTCGCGCCCGAGGCCTTCGCCGAACGGGCGAGCGCCATCGAACGCGAGGTCGGCCGGGTCATCGTCGGCCAGCGTGAGCTGGTTCGGCAGACGGTGACGGCGCTCCTCGCCAACAGCCACGTGCTGCTGGAGGGCGTTCCGGGCCTCGGCAAGACGATGCTCGTCCGGACGATCGCCGACGTCATCGACTGCGCCTTCAATCGGATCCAGTTCACCCCCGACCTCATGCCCGCCGACATCACGGGCACGAACATCCTCATCGAGGAGGAGGGTCGGCGGATCTTCCGGTTCCAGCCCGGCCCGATCTTTGCCAACCTCGT
>SCTE01000389.1 GCA_004298915.1 Chloroflexota bacterium
ATCCTGCGCGAGTCAGACGTTCTCGCGAAGGTCATCTAGGAGCGGGGCCATCCCGTCCTGTCCGGTTGGAATCACTAGGAGGAACTGAGAACCCATGGCTCACAAGGAGCTGAAGTTCAACGAGGAGGCGCGCCGCTCACTCGAGCGTGGCGTGAACATCCTCGCCGATGCGGTCAAGGTGACGCTCGGCCCGAAGGGTCGGTACGTCGTGCTCGACAAGAAGTTCGGCGCGCCGACCATCACGAACGACGGTGTGACGATCGCTCGCGAGATCGACGTCGAGGATCCGTTCGAGAACCAGGGCGCACAGCTCGTGCGCGAGGTTGCGACGGCGACGAACGACGTCGCCGGCGACGGGACCACCACCGCCACCGTGCTCGCCCAGGCCATCGTTCGCGAGGGCCTGAAGAACGTGGCCGCCGGCGCCAACCCGATGTCGCTCAAGCGCGGCATCGAGAAGGCCGTCGAGGCGGTCGTCGAGGATCTCAAGTCGCAGTCGACCGAGGTCTCCGGCAAAGAGGACATCGCCCGCGTCGCCACCATCTCGTCGCGTGAGCGCGAGATCGGTGACGTCATCGCGGACGCGATCGAGAAGGTCGGCAAGGATGGCGTCGTGAACGTCGAGGAGGGCCAGACGCTCGGCCTCGAGCTCGAGTTCACCGAGGGCATGCAGTTCGACAAGGGCTACCTCTCGCCGTACATGGTCACGGATGCCGAGCGCATGGAAGCCGTGCTCGAGGATCCGTACATCCTGATCGCGAACCAGAAGATCGGCGCGGTCAAGGACATCCTGCCGGTGCTCGAGCAGGTCATCCAGGCGGGTCGCCCGCTGCTGATCGTGGCGGAGGACGTCGAGGGCGAGTCCCTCGCGACCATCGTCGTGAACAAGCTGCGTGGCACCTTCCAGGCCGTCGCCGTCAAGGCGCCGGGCTTCGGCGATCGCCGCAAGCGCATGCTCGAGGACATCGCGATCCTCTCCGGTGGCGAAGTGATCACCGAGGAGATGGGCCTCAAGCTCGAGAACACGAAGCTCTCGCAGCTCGGCCACGCCCGCCGCGTCGTCGTCGACAAAGACTCGACGACGATCATCGACGGTGCCGGTGACTCCGAGGCGATCAAGGGTCGGATCAAGCAGCTGAAGGCGGAGGTCGAGAACACCGACTCCGACTTCGACCGCGAGAAGCTGCAGGAGCGGCTGGCAAAGCTCTCCGGCGGTGTTGCGGTGGTCAAGGTCGGCGCTGCCACCGAGACCGAGATGAAGGAGAAGAAGCACCGCGTCGAGGACGCGCTGCAGGCCACCCGCGCAGCCCTCGAGGAGGGCATCGTGCCGGGCGGCGGTGTCGCGCTGCTGAACGCGGCCGTTGCTGTGAAGGCCGTCGCGGAGTCGCTCGAGGGCGACGAGGCGACCGGTGCGCGGATCATCCTCCGTGCGCTCGAGGAGCCGGTGCGGCAGCTCTCCTACAACGCCGGGCTCGAGGGCTCGGTCATCGTCGACAAGGTCCGCTCCGCCAAGAAGGGCGAGGGCCTGAACGTCGACACCGGCGAGATCGTGCCGATGGTCAAGAACGGCATCATCGACCCGACCATGGTCACGCGCTCGGCGCTGCAGAACGCCGCGTCGATCGCGAAGAACATCCTGACCACCGAGGCCATCGTCGTCGACGCTCCTGAGAAG
>SCTE01000390.1 GCA_004298915.1 Chloroflexota bacterium
CGACGAGATCGAGCGGATCTTCGGACGTCGTCCCGGCACGGCCTGGCTGGCCGAACGGGTTTGGGAACCGGACCTGCCGACCGCGCTCGTCGCCGCCGGCTACCGCGCGACCATCCTGGACGATTCGCACTTCCGGGCGGCCGGCATCGCCGAGGATGCGATGTGGGGACCGTACTCGACCGAGGACCAGGGCCGGCTCGTCAACGTTTTCGGGACCGAGCAGGGGTTGCGCAACCGGATCCCGTTCCGGCCGGTCGAGGATGTCATCGAGCATCTGCGGCTGAACGCCACGGCCGACGGAGCTCGACTCGGCACCATGGGCGACGACGGCGAGAAGTTCGGGGCGTGGCCGTCCACCGATCGGTTGTGCTGGGGCGAGGAACGCTGGGTCGATCGGTTCTTCGAGGCACTCGAGGGCAACGCGGACTGGCTGGCCACGACCACGCCGGCCGACTGGCTGGCCGACCATGGGCCGCTCGGGCGCGTCTACATCCCGGTCGGCAGCTATGCCGAGATGGGCGCCTGGGCCCTGATGCCCGACGAAGGCCGTGCCTTCATGCAGGTCCTCGAGCGCGATCGGGCCGAGGGCCGACCGGAGCCGCGCTGGATGCGCGGCGCGTCCTGGCGGAACTTCCAGGTGAAGTACCGGGAAGTCAACGACATCCACAAGCGGATGCTCCGGGTTTCGGCCAAGGTCGACGGGCTGCCCGCCGGCGCGCTGCGTGACCGGGCCCATGACCACCTGCTGCGCGGCCAGTCGAACGACATCTACTGGCATGGCCTGTTCGGCGGCATCTACCTGCCGGACCTGCGGCTGGCGACGGTCGGCAACCTCATCGAGGCCGAGTCCCTCGCGGACGCCGCGGCGGGCGACTTCGTCCACGCCGTGACCGCAGACCTGGATCTCGACGGACGTGACGAGATCCTCCTGGCGGACGCCGGGCAGGTCGTCACCGTCGACCTCGACGAGGGCGCGGGCATCGGCGACTGGGACATCCGGGGCGCGCGACACGCCCTCACCTCGGTCCTGCGTCGGCGTCCCGAGGCCTACCACGCCGCCATCCGCCGGGCGGCGGCGGACGAGACCGACGGCACGGATGCAGCCGACACGCCGGCCTCGATCGATGGCGTCGCCCGGTCTAAGGAGGATGGCCTCGCCGAACACCTGCGCTACGACGACCACGAGCGACGTTCCGCGCTCGTCCGCTTTCTCCCTCCCGACGCCACCCCCGCGAGTTACGGTGCAGGCGAGCAGGCGGACCTCGGGACAGCGATCGATGCCGTCCACCGCGTTCGGTCGTTGGAGCCGGGGCGCCTCGAAGTCGGCGCGACGGCGGTCGTCCGTTCGGCCGCGGGATCGATCCCGATCGCGATCTCGAAGCGCATCGAGCTCGGCGGGCTGCCCGATGGTCCGACCCTCGACGTGACCGTGAGCATCACCAATGTGGGGACGCGACCGATCGCCGGACGCCTCGGGCTCGAATGGGGGCTCATGCTGCTCGGAGGCGGCGGCAATCCCTCGGCCTGGTATGACGTCGGTGGTACGCGCACCGCGCACGATTCGGCAGGTACCGCGTCCGGGATCGAGGTCATCCGCCAGGGCAACGATTGGGTCGGCGTAGCCGTCGAGAGCCGCCTGGAACCGGCCGGCGATGCGTGGTGGGCGCCGATCGAGACCGTCTCGAACTCCGAAGCGGGGTTCGAGCGCGTCTACCAGGGGTCCTCGCTGCTCCTGTCGTGGCTCGTCGAGGTGGCACCCGGCACGACCTCGACGGTCCGCGTGGCGAACCGGGTCACCGTGTCGGGCCGAGCTGCCGACCGCTCGTCCGCGACATAGGCCCGGGACGGTCCGGGGCCGCGGTCCACGCAACCGCGGTCAGCGCGGATCGGGTCGGTGCCGCTGGGCGCGACGTCGTCGCGCGTGCCCGAGAAACGCGTCAGCCCGCGGCCTGCGCGCCGCGGGCTGACGGGAACTCCAACGTCGGGACGCCGGAGGATGGGATTCAGTTGGCGACCGCAGCGCTGCGGTCGGTCGGTCAGCTGGTGAGGCTGGTCCGGGTGTTGCCGTTGTCGAAGCCGGGTCGGGAGTCGACACCCCAGCGAAGGGCTGCGATGTCGAGGGCCGCGAGAGCAACGATGATGAGCCCGAGGACTGACAGGCCGGTCATCGCGTACTCCTTTCCATGTATCTGGCCGTGATCGCTGATTTGGTACAGTGCACTAGGCCAAGCCGAACATTACTTGGACTAGTGGACTATGTCAACCATCGAATCTGAACCGAAATTCGCGCCGACGGGGCCGTCCGGCAGGGACCTCGACGTGACACGGGACAGCGATGTCCCGATCTCGACCCAGATCTACTGGCAGCTCGTCTACCAGATCGACTCGGGACGCCTGTTGCCGGGAGCGCGCCTGTCGCCGGTCCGCGAGCTCGGCGCGGCCCTCCGGGTCAACCCGAACACGATTCGCGCGGTCTATCGCCGGCTGGCGGATGGCGGGTACGTCACGAGCCGTCACGGGGCCGGGACCGTGGTCTCCGACCGTCCCCCGAAGCGCCGCCGCCCCGATGCGCTCGCCGGAATCGTGTCGGAGATGATCCGCCGGGCGACCCAGGCGGGCTTCACACCCGATGAGGTGGCCGCGGCGACATTCGCCGCCTCGTCCGAGCGACGCCGCCCGGGCCCCGTGGTCAGGGTCCTGTTCGCTGAGTGCACGACGGCCGACGCCGGCTACGACGCCGAGCGCCTGAATGATGAGTTCCCGGGCCTCATCGAGGCCGAGGGGACGATGCTCGACGAGATCCCCGATCGCCTGGATCGGTTCCATTACGACCTGGTCGCGACCACCACGTTCCATGCGGACGAGGCGCAGGCGCTCGTCGGCGGGCGAACCCCCGTCGTCGCGATGCTCGTCGGCCCGGGCTATGTCGAGATGGTCCATGAGATCGCCGGCCTTGCAGCCGGATCCCGGGTCGGGGTCGTGTGCGCGTCCGAGCGGGGCACCGAGAATATCGCCGAGACACTCGCGATCGCGGGAACCAAGGGCGTCGAGCTCGTGCCGGTCCTCGTCGGCGACCCCGAGGGCCTGGCTGAACTGTCCGAGTCCGCCGACCTGATCCTCATGTCCCGGGAGGCACTCGCCCTCGGGCTCGATGCGGGTCTCAAGCACCCGGATCGTGTCCGACCGTGGAGCTACGAGTTCGATCCGGCGGCCATCGAGCACCTCCGGCGGGCGATCGAGCACGTGATCAGCGCTCGCGCCTGATCGACCCCGAGGGGCAGGACCCGGGCTGCCCGCGCGGAGGCGAAGCGGTACGATCCCGGTCCTCGACCTGCCCGCTTGGAGGAACCGTGCCGACGACCGACCCCGCGCCGAACCCGTGGGTCCTGCCGGTCGTCCTGACCGGCCGCCGGGTCCGGCTCGAACCCCTGTCCATCGACCATCTCGACGACCTGGTCCGGGTCGGGCTCGACCCCTCGATCTGGGCGCTGACCATCGCCCGGCCGACCGATCGAGACGGGATCGACGCCTGGCTCCGCGCCGCCCTCACCAGCGCCGCATCAGGAACCGACGTTCCGTTTGCGACCATCGACCTCGCCTCGGGCCGGGCCGTCGGCAGCACCCGGTTCATGTCGATCGTGCCGGATCACCGCCGGCTCGAGATCGGCTGGACCTGGCTCGGCCTGGACCACCAGCGGACCGGCCTGAACCGGGAAGCGAAGTTCCTCCAGCTCGGCCACGCCTTCGACGTCCTCGGGGCGAACCGGGTCGAGTTCAAGACCGACGCCCGGAACGAGCGGTCGCGCGCGGCGCTGCTGGGCATTGGCGCCACGTTCGAGGGGATCTTTCGCGAGCACATGATCATGCCGACGGGGCCGCTCCGCGACTCCGCCTACTACAGCGTCATCTCCGCCGAGTGGCCGGACGTCCGCGACCGCCTGCAGGCGGCACTCGACGGCCCGACTGGACGCCATCTGCGATGATCGGGGCCATCGAGCCGGCATCGGGTCGGTGAATCCGTTCGGGAGGCCTGCCTGTGTCTGATCTCATCGTCAAGGTGATCGTGAACGCCGTGGGCGTCTTCGTCGCGATCCAGCTCGTGCCCCAGATCAAGTTCGCCTTCGGCGAGGACTGGTGGAAGCTCGTCGTCGTGGCGGTGATCCTCGCCCTGGTGAACAGCTACCTCAAGCCGATCCTCAAGATCCTGTCCTTCCCGATCACCCTGATGACGATGGGCCTGTTCGCGTTCGTGCTGAACGCGGTCCTGCTGCTGCTCGTGGCCTTCGTCTCCGATGTGATGGGCCTCGGCTTCACGATCGGCGGCTTCCCGCCGAACTTCACGTCCGACTCGTTCGTCGGCGCGCTCCTCGGGTCGATCGTGATCAGTGTGGTCGCGACGCTGCTCGGGATGGTCAACTCGGGTCGCCGGATCGCGTTCTAGCTCGATATCGACGGCTCCGGATCACCGGGAACCGGGCCGATGCGCGGCGCGGGTGACGACATGACGGATGTCGGCGCGTCGCTCCGGGCAGCCGCCCGACGGTACGGGACACCGGTGGCGGTCACGGACATGGCGGCCCTGCAGACCGCGGCTGCCACCGTGACGACGGCCTTTCCGGACCCATGGATCCGGACCTTCTCGCTGAAGGCCAACGACGTCGGCGGGGTCGTGGCGCGCATCGGCGCGCTCGGGTTCGGGGCGAACGTGGTGTCGCGCGGCGAGTGGGCCGTGGCCCGACGCGCCGGCATCCCAAACCACCGGACCACGTTCGAGGGCATCGGCAAGACCGATGACGACCTGCGGGCGGCGCTCAGGGCATCCCGGGACGCGGATCCCCTGGGCTGGCTGGCAGTCGAATCGATCGACGAGGCCCATGCCCTGGCACGCCTTGCCCGGACCGCACTCGGGAAGGGGACCCTCGACGTGCTGTTCCGGCTCAACCCGTCGGTCCAGCCGGATACGCACGCCGGGCTGGCCGTCGGGGCCTCCGGCTCGAAGTTCGGGATGACGGCGGACGAGGTGACGACCGCGGCGGCGATTGTGGCCGAGGTGGATGGGCTCCGACCCCGCGGCGTGCACGTCCACGTCGGATCGCAGCTCCGATCCGTTGACGCCTGGCGCGACGGCGTGCGCCGGGCCCTGTCGGTCGTGGCCCTGCTGCGCGGCGCGTGGCCGACGTTCGACACGCTCGACGTCGGCGGCGGGTTCCCGGTCCTGCCTCCAGCCGAGCCCGCGCCGGATCCTGCGCGATTCGCGCGCGAGATCCCGCCGCTGCTGGCCCAGCACGATGCCGACCGACGGCCGACGCGCTTCGCCATCGAGCCGGGACGGGCGCTCGTCGCGCGGGCCGGATACCTGGTCGGGCGGGTGCTCCACGTCCGCGACCGCGAGGGGCGCCAGGTCGTGCTGGATGTCGGCATGACCGATCTCATCCGACCGGCGCTCTATGGCGCCCGCCATGAAGTTCGGGCCCTGACATCGCTCGGCCGGCCGGTCGACGGACCAGATTCGCCCGATGCCGGCGAAGCCTGTCGGGTCGAGGGTCCGATCTGCGAAACGACCGATCATCTCGGCGAGCACCTGCTTCCGGCGCTCCGGCGCGGCGACCTGGTGTCGATCGCCGACACCGGTGCCTATGCCGCGTCGCTTGCGTCGACCTACAACGGTCGGCCACGGATCCCGCAGGTCGTCCTCGAGGAGGACGGGCACCTCGTCCTGGCACGCCGGCGCGGGTCGACGGCGGCCCTCGGTTGAGCGGTACGCTGCGCTGATGTCGATCCGACTGCGCATCGCCACACTTGCCGCCCTAGCTGCCCTGCTGGCCGCCCTCCTGCTTCCGGTCGTCGCGGCGCTTGCCGCGTCCCCGTTCCCGCCCGGTCCGCCGTTTCCGTCGCCCGAGCTCAACCGCGCCGTCTACGATCAGGCGGGCGTCTTCCGCCCCGACACGATCGCGCGGCTCGAGGCCACGATCGATGCCATCGAGGCGCGGACGGGGGCCGAGGTCGTCGTCTACACCCAGGAGTGGCCGTACAAGATCGACCAGGCCACCTCCGAGTCGAACGCGGCCGCCCTGATCGACCAGTGGGGCATCGGCCGGCGTGGCTTCGATGACAGCCTCGTGATCCTGTTCGACCTCGACCCGTCCCTGGTCCACGGCCAGGTAAGCCTGTACGCGGGATCGGGGTTCCGGGCGGCGTTCCTGAGCGACCAGGAACGACAGCGGATCTTCGACAACGACATGGTCCCGCTGCTCGCCGCGGGCGACCTCGATGGCGCCGCCCTCGTTGCCCTCGCCCGGGTCGATGCCGCCGCGACCCCGGAGCACGCCGCGCAGCTGGAGTTCGCCCGACAGGTCAACGCGGTCGTCGGAATCATCGGCGGGGCAATCGCACTGCTCGGCCTGTCGGGCTGGGCCCTCTTCCACTGGCTGCGCTTCGGGCGCGACCCGGTATACGTCGATTCCGCGTCCGTCCTGGTACCGGCGCCACCGAGCGGCATGACGGCCGCCGCCGGAACGCTGGTCCTCGACGGGAAGACCTCGCGACGGACGCTCACCACGGCCCTCCTCGACCTCGCCAGCCGAGGCGAGGTCGCGTTCCGGCAGGAGAAGGGATTCCTCGGCCTCGGCCGGACAAAGCTGACGATCGATGTCGGCGAACGCGCGGCGGCCGCCGCGCTCGATGATCTCGCCGATGCCGATGGCCGACGGGCGGGCATCGATGCCCCGGGACCGACGGCAACGTCCGCCGCGGGCGCCCAGGCGCCGGCCGCTGCCTCGCGGGACCAGGACCTCGCGATCGCCCGGTCCAGGATCGCCCTCGCCAACCGCCGCGCGATGACGGATGCCGAGACCTACCTGCTCAGGCGCCTCGACGCTCTCGCCTCGGACGAGTCCATCGAGCCCGATGACGTCCCGAAGCTC
>SCTE01000044.1 GCA_004298915.1 Chloroflexota bacterium
ACCCTGTCCCCGGGGCCGACGAGGCGCGCCCGGCCGAGCAGGCGTGAGGCCTCAGGCGGCCGGCGCGCCACCGTCGCCCCCGGGGACAGGGTCCGGAGCAGCCCCTGCCAGCCGAGCGCGACGAAGGCTCTGTCGGGCGGCACATCGGCCCACGCAGCGTCGAGCTCGGCCGCGACGGGAGCGATCAGCCATGACGGCGCCGATCTCCACGACCGCGGGAGCTCGCTCGGAGGCAGTGGGGCCCCTGGCGTCTCACATCGCTGGATTCGTCCCTCGGGGGTCTCGATGTTGTCGAGGACCGGGCCCTCGGGCAGGTGGGCGAGGACGAGTTCCGCGCCCGCCTCGCGGAGCCACTCGAGCTCCTCGGCTCGACCGGCAGCCTCGTCCACCCCGAGGAGCACGCGCGGCCCGAGGCCGAGTCGAGCGAGGGTCAGCGCCCCGTAGGTGGCAGGTCCTCCGAGACGCCAGCCACGAGGGTCGTCGGCGGCATGGTCACGCGAGGCGGACCCGACCACCACGGGCCGGCTCACGCTCGACGGCCCGTATACTGACCGGGTCGGCCGTACCCAACGGCCCCCGGATGAGGAGCGAGACGATGCATTTCTACGAGCTCCACGAAGGGGAGGACGACATCTTCTTCGATGTCCTGCTGTTCCGCGAGGAAGACATGGACGCCGAGGAGTTCTTCGGGGTCGTCCAGTCGATCCGGCGCGAGGTCCAGGACGTCTTCGAGACCGACACCCTCGTCGAGGCCATCGCCCAGGAGCTCGAGCGACAGTACGGGTTCGTGTTCATCTCCGACGACCGGCTGACCGCCGCCGTGAACGTCAGCAAGGTCGACGCCGACAACTTCCTCGCCGACCTGGACGGCGATGAATCCGATGATGAGCCGCCGCCGGTTACCGGTGATGCCGACTACCGGAGCGTCTACGCCGAGTTCGAACCGCCGGACGCGGATCCGAACTGACGGGCTCCGCCGCGTTCGGAGCGCCGGGCCTCCCGGGCCTCGCGGACGTCGGGGACCTTGGGACCTCGCGACCTCGCGGGCGACGGTCGATCGCGTCAGCGGCTGAACAGGATCTCGAGGACGTCGCCGTCGCGCACGCGATACGTCCGCCCCTCGGACCGAAGCCGGCCGGCCTTTCGGGCCTCGGCCATCGACCTCAACTTGAGCAGGTCGTCATAGGACACGGTCTCCGCGCGGATGAAGCCCTTGGCCAGGTCCGTATGGATGGCGCCCGCCGCATCGACCGCCAGGCTGCCGTCCGGGATCGGCCAGGCCCGGACCTCGTCGGGGCCCGCCGTCAGGAACGAGATCAATCCCAGCAGCTGGTAGGACAGGGCGATGACCCGGCCCAGGCCCGATCGCTCGATTCCCAGCTCGGCCATGAACACCGCCGCCTCGTCGGGCTCGAGCTCGCCGAGTTCCATCTCGATCCGGGCCGACAGCGCGTCCACGATCGCGTGCCGATGGTCGTAGGTCGCGCTGATCGCCTCGACCTGCGCCGCTGCCGTGCCGATCTCGCGCTCGCCGATGTTGAGCAGCACGAGGACCGGCTTCTCGGTCAGGAAGCGGAACCCGCGGATGGCCTTGGCGGCATCGGCGTCGAGGTCGGCATCCCGGATGGGACGTCCGGCCTCCAGCTCGACCTTGAGCCGGCGCAGGACGACCTCCTCGCGCTCATTGGCCTCGCGCTCGGCAGCCGTTCCGTGCCGCCCCGACGCAGCCAGCCGGTCGAGCCGGCGATCGACCATCGCCAGGTCGGCGAGGATGAATTCGAGGTCGAGCTGCTCCAGGTCGCGGGCCGGGTCGACGCTGCCGGCCGGGTGCGGTACCGACGGATCGTCGAATGCCCTGACGACGTGGAGCAGGGCGTCGGAATCGCGGAGGCGGGCGAGGTGCTCGGCCGGCAGTTCCTCGGTGCCGACATGCCCCTCGGACGAGGCGGGAGGAGCCGGCAGGTCCACGTACGTCACGTCGGCCTGGACGATCTTCTTCGGCTTGAAGATCTCGGCGAGTCGATCCAGCCGCTCGTCCGGGACCTTGACGACGCCGACATTGAGGGTGAGTCCGCCAAAGCCGCCGGTCTCGGCGTGGCCGCGGGTCAGGGTGTTGAAGACGGTGGTCTTGCCGCTCCCGGCAAGGCCCACGATGGCAATCTGCATGACCGGGGGATTGTGTCGCAGCGGGACGGATCCGTCCCGCGGGGCGTGAAGGGGCGGCTCAGTACCCCGCGCCGGGATCGACGACGTTCCGGAGCGGCTCCCCGTCGGCATACCGTCGGAGGTTCTCGCAGAACAGGTCGATGCTCCGGTCCAGGACACGAGCCGACGACCAGGCCGTATGCGGGGTGACGATCACGTTGCCCAGGTCGTAGTACGGCGAGGTCGACGGGAGCGGCTCGTCGCGGAACGCGTCGAGCGCCGCGCCGCCGATCCGGTGATCTCGGAGGGCGGAGATCAGCGCGTCGTCGTTGACCAGGCGCCCGCGCGCGATATTGATGATCCAGGCCTCGCGCCGCATCGCCGCGATCGCGGCCTCGTCGATCATGTTCTCGGTCGCCGCCGTCAGCGGCGCAGCGAGCACCACGATGTCGGACGCCGCGAGCAACTCGTGCAGGCCGTCCGGTCCGACGATCCGCGCCGGCGAGGGCGTGAACGGGAAGTCGTCATCGGCGTCGCGGGCGTCGTTCGCGGGCGCCGACATCGACCCCGCGGGACCGGCATCGGACGAGCCTCGCGCGATCGCGTCACGCTCGGGATGGCGGCGCAGCGCGATCACGCGGGCACCGAACGCTCCGGCCAGCGAGGCCACGGCGCGACCGATCGATCCGTACCCGACGATCCCGATGGTCAGCTCGCGGAGCTCGACGCCCTGGAGCGGCTGCCACGTTCGCTCGCGCTGGAGTTCGAGGAGCTGCGGGAGGCGCCGGCTGATCGCGAGGATGAGCATGAGGACATGCTCGGCGATCGGTCGGGTGAAGACGCCACGGGCGTTGGTCACCGTGATCGACCGGTCCCTCGCGGCCGGCGTCAGCGCGCGCTCGACGCCCGAGGTCGCGGAATGGACCCACCGAAGGCCCGGCGCCCGGGCAATGAGGCGATCGAACGCCTCGGCGCTCAGCCAGCCGCGCAGGAGCACCTCGATGTCCTCGACCGGCCCATCGGCGAGGCCTTCCACGGACAGGTTGACGATCCGGCTCCCGGGCGCGGCCGCCCGGATCCGGTCGAGATCCTGGGATCGAACGCGCGCGGACAGGATCGGGCTGACGGCGATCGCGGTCGGGACGCCGGCCGGCCCACTGCCCGGCCCTGGCGTGGCGGGTCCGGACCGCTCGACGCTCATGCCGATCCCCCGGCCGCGCCATCGAGGACGCGCGCCATCCAGGCCGCCGGCCGGCCGATCTCGTCGTGCGTCGGAAGGCCCTCGGGCGATGCCCAGATCCGGTCAAGCGCCCGTCGGCCGCGGGCCTCGGCGATGGCCCGGACGAACGCCTCGCCGCGCCGGTACTGCTCCATCTTGAGATCCATGCCGGTGAGCCGGAGGATCGCGCGCTCGAAGCTGGTCCGCTGCGCCCGCCGGGCGTGGAACCGGGCCGAGATCTGCTCGACGCCGGGCACCAGGCCCCGGCCCACCTCATCCATGACGTAGTCGCTGAACCCCTCGAGCAGGCTCATGACGGCCTGGGTCTCGCGAAACAGCGTCCGCTGCTCGTCGGTCATGATCCGCTCCATCCAGTGCTCCCCGTCGCCCTGCCCGCG
>SCTE01000391.1 GCA_004298915.1 Chloroflexota bacterium
CGCTGAGGAAGGTTCGAGCGTAGGCCAGCAGGGCCGCGTTCCATCGAGCCCGATGGTCGTCCCGCGCAACATCGCGGATATCCGTCGTAATGTCGTTCGACCGCCAGTCATCGAGAAGCCGCATGAGGACCGAAATGGCGAAGTCGAGATCCCCGAGCAGAATTCGCAGCTCGCCGTAGGCCGACACCTCGGAAGGCGTCAGGCTGACCCAGTCGACGTCAGACGGAAGCGCGATCGAAGTCGGCCCAAGGCCTTCGTCGTAGAGGTGCAGTTCCTCGACACTGCCCGAGTCGTCCAAGGGTTTGCGCATGGGCGCAGCCTACACTCGAGATACAAAGCCCTGATGGAATCAACCGGAGTTGGCGGGCCGAGTCAAGACAAGCGTTATCGCCGGGCGTGCTGTTACTCGACCGTCGCGATTTCGGTTGAGAGCCGCGCCACGATCGCCTGGGTGAGGCCCCATGCCCGCTTCGGGTCCTTCGGCAGCCGGATTCTGACCTGGTTCGAGGCGAAGGTGACCTCGGACGGTCGGATCCCCGGAAGGGCTCCCGGACCCAGCAGCGACATCGCTGTCGCGCGGGACAGTCCGGCACCGAACCGGACGACGAGTTGGCCGTCCTCGCGCGAGATCGAGGACACGCCGGCCGCCTCGGCGGCTAGACGAAGTTCCGCGACCTCGGTCAGTCGGACGACGGCGGGGGGCATCGGCCCGAACCGATCGACGACCTCCTGCCGGAAGGCCGCCAGGTCGCCGGGGGTCCGCGCTCGGGCGAGTCGTCGATAGAGCTCCAGTTTCTGGGCGACGTCAGGCACGTAGTCGTCGGGGAGGTGTGCCTCGAGCGGGAGGTCCACGACAGCCGATGGGGCCTCGATGATGGCCGGCCGCCCCTCGCGGGTCGCCTTCCCCTCCTCGACCGCCTCGGCGAGCATCCGCGAATACAGATCGAACCCGACTGCGGCCATGTGCCCCGACTGCTCGCCGCCGAGGATGTTGCCGGCCCCGCGAATCTCCAGGTCGGACAGCGCGATCTGGAAGCCCGCCCCAAGCTCCGAGGCGTTGAAGATGGCCTGGAGCCGCTTCCGCGCGTCGTCGCTCATGCGCTCGCGACGGCGGTAGAGGAGGTAGGCGTAGGCCCGCCGCGCGCTCCGACCGACCCGACCCCGGAGCTGGTAGAGCTGGGCGAGGCCAAGGGTGTCGGCACGGTCGATGATGATCGTGTTGGCGTTCGGGATGTCGAGCCCGGACTCGATGATCGTCGTGCACACGAGGATGTCGGCCTGCCCGCTCGCGAAGGCGAGCATCACGCTCTCGAGATGGCCCTCGGGCATCTGGCCATGGCCCACCACGATCCGGACGTCGGGCAGCATCCGGCGGATCTGCTCGGCCTGGGCCTCGATGGTCTCGACCCGGTTGTGGACGTAGAAGACCTGCCCGCCACGATCGAGCTCGCGCAGGATCGCGTCGCGGACGAGACCGGCTGACGCCTCCGCGACGCGGGTCTGGATCGGCAGCCGATCCTCGGGCGGCGTCTCGATGACGCTCATGTCGCGGATTCCGGCGAGGGCGAGGTTGAGCGTCCGCGGGATGGGCGTTGCGGACAGCGTCAGGACGTCGACCTCGCGGCGGATCTGCTTGAGGCGCTCCTTGGCCGCGACCCCGAAGCGCTGTTCCTCGTCCACCACGAGCAGCCCGAGGTCCCGGAACCGGACGTCCTTCGAGAGCAGCCGGTGGGTGCCGATCACGATGTCGACCGACCCGTCGGCGAGGCCCGCCAGCGTCCGCTGCTGGTCCTTCGGCGCAACGAACCGTGACAGGATCCCGACCCGGAGCGGGAACGTCGCGAACCGGGCGCTGAAAGTGGCGTGGTGCTGCGCGGCCAGGACGGTCGTGGGCACGAGGACGGCCACCTGCTTTCCGTCCTGGATCGCCTTGAACGCGCCGCGCAGCGCCACCTCGGTCTTGCCGTAGCCGACATCGCCGACCACCAGCCGGTCCATCGGGCGGCCGGCCTCCATGTCGTGCTTCATCTCGAGGACGGCGCGGAGCTGGTCCGGTGTCTCCTCGTACGGGAATGACGCCTCCATCTCGCCCTGCCACGGCGAATCCGGTGCGAACCCGTGGCCCGCCGCGTTGGCGCGCGCCGCATACAGCTGAAGGAGCTCCTCGGCCAGATCCGCGACCGCCCGACGGACGCGCTGCTTGGTCCGCAGCCACTCCGTGCCACCGAGCTTGCTGAGCTGCGGACGCTCGCCTCCCGAGTAGCGGGTGATCCGGGCGATCTGCTCGACGGGCACGTAGATCCGGTCACCGGCCGCAAAGCTGACCTCGAGGTAGTCGCGCTCGTCACCCTCGCCGGCACTTCGGCGGAGCATCCGCTCGTAGCGCGCCACACCGTGATCGATGTGGACGACGAGGTCGCCCGCGGTCAGCCGTTCGAGGATGTCGCGGGGCACGACCCGCCGCATCGCCTTCGGCCGCCGGATCCGGACGCTGCCGAACAGCTCGCGATCGGTCACGAACACCAGGCCGTCTGGGCCGCCGGCAAACCCCCCGTTCAGGCTTCGTTCGACGAGGACGACCGCGCCCGGGGGCGGTGGGTCGATCACCCGGCCGGTCACGGCGGCTTCATGGCCTTCCTGGGCCAGCAGCTCGGACAGGCGCGGCGCCTGATCCGATGCGATCACGATGCGCGGCGACGTGCTCGCGTCCACGGCCCGCCACGCACTCACGGCCTTGGCAACGCTCGCCGCGCGTCCGATGGGCATCGCCGGTTCCGACCAGCCGAACAGGTCGCCGGAAGACAATGCGCCGCGGGCGATGGCGGCGCCGGGGGCCGCGGATTCCCAGGTGAGTTCGAGCGTCCGGAGGCCACGCAGGCGCGTCGCCCACGCCTTCTGTCCCAGCAGGGTCTCGGGCCAGCGGCGCGGAAGATCGCCCGCGTCGGTCAGCTCGGTCCGCCGCTCGTCGGCCTGCCGCCACAGGAATTCGGCGGCCTCGGCGAGGTCGCCGGGCTCATCGAGCACGAGGAGCGTCCCGGGATCGACATGGTCGAGACCCGTGCTGGGCGCCAGGAGCGGGGCCCAGATCTCGGCCGCGTCACCGACATCGGCCGCGCTGGATGCCGGCCGCTGCTCGGCGGCGCCTGAACCGGGAGCCGCTTCGGACGGGCCTCGGGCCGTGTCCGTGAGCCGTTCGAGATCCCCGGCCATGCGCTCGGGCAACGACCCCGCGAGGGCCCCGAGCCGTGCTCCGAGGACCCCGCCCGCATCTCGTGGCAGAAGGAATTCGGAGGCGGGCAGGAGCGTGACGAAGTCGGCGGGACCGATCGTCCGCTGATCGGTCGGGTCGAAGATCCGGAGGGAATCAACCTCGTCCCCGAACAGCTCGATGCGCACCGGGAGCACGGCCGACGGCGGGAAGACATCGACGATGCCACCCCGCCTGGCGAACTCGCCCTTGCCCGCGACCTCGAGAACCGGGCTGTAGCCCAGCTCGAGGAGGTCACGAAGCAGCACCGTCTGGGAGATTCGTGCACCGACTCGCAGATCGCGGGGCGTTGTCGGGAGGAGGTCCGGGGCGATCGTGTGCTGGAGCAGGGCCTGGACGCTCGCGACGAGGATCCGCGCGCGGCCGCTCCTCCAGGCGGCGAGGGCCGCGACGCGCGCGGCGGTTTCGTCCGCGACGAGCTCGCTCCGCTCGTAGGCAAGCGCGGTCCGCGGCTCGAGGACCGCCACCGCTCCGACGTCGCCGACCCAGGCCGCGAGCTCTTCCGCCACGCGATCACCGATCTCCGCGTCGCGGGCCACCCACAGGATCCGCTCGCCCGCCGACAGGACGAGCGCGGCCGCGAGATAGGTCTTGGCGCCATGGGGGACCTGGGTCAGGCTCGCGTGTGGCGCGGCGGCGGCGGCCGTTCCGGTGGCCCCTGTGGGGGCACCGACGGCCGCGATCGACCGCATTCGATCGCGAAGCGCCTCGAACGCGCCCGACGCTGCGAGCAGCGGCGGCAGACCGGACAGGTCGGGCAGCCGGCGGCCCGCGCCGTGGCCCTCGGTGCGGTCGGCGATGCCGGTGGTGGCGTCCCTGGCTTCGCGATCCGCTGCCCGGTCGGCGGTCGCCTGCGCGACCTGGGCGTCGACCCGTCGTTCCCAGCCGCGACGGCCACGGTGGGGCGCCATCGTCATTCGGGCGCCTCGGTCCGTACCTTGCGCCAGCCGGTCTTCGTGCGGCGGACCCCGTCGTCGCCGGCGGGGCCACCCACCTCGCCAGGCGGAGCGAGGAGTTCGGCGTCCGCTGGCCTGAGCTCGAAGGCGTTGTGCCGGTTGGCCGCCTTGTTCACGCCGTCGCGCGCCCAGGCCTCGACGGCATCGGCGGCGGCATCGAGCAGCTCATCGAGACGGGCGCGTTCCTCGGGGTCGAAGGTCGAGAGGACGTGATCGATGAACCCGCGATCCGGTGCGCCGATCCCCACCCGGAGCCGGCTGAACCGCTCGGTCTCGAGCTCGTCGATGATCGACCGGAGCCCGTTGTGACCTCCGGGACCACCACCCTCGCGGAACCGGAGCTTCCCGAACGGCAGCGAGAAGTCGTCCACCACGACCAGCATGTCGTGGAGCGGCGCCCGATCCCGGGCGAGGACCTTGCGAACGGCGATCCCGGACTCGTTCATGAACGTCATCGGCTTGACGAGCAGGAGGTCGAGGCCCTTGTAGCGGCCGCCGACCGCGACCGCGGCGTCCTTGTTCCGGGCACGGCCCGACCACCCGGCACGGTCCGCCAGGCGGTCGATGACCATCCAGCCGACGTTGTGACGGGTCTGCGCGTACTGTTGGCCGGGATTCCCCAGCCCGA
Organism: Chloroflexota bacterium; assembly: GCA_004298915.1. Classification (GTDB taxonomy): domain Bacteria; phylum Chloroflexota; class Limnocylindria; order Limnocylindrales; family CSP1-4; genus UBA5189. Next base: position 4,853 of record SCTE01000391.1, read on the forward strand.
TCACGATCTTCGAGGGCACGTCTGGGGTGATGGTACGCGAGTGGGCGGCTCGGGCCGTTCGAGTGCGTGTGGGGCGTGGCGCGCCTGGTACGTGGCGCCCCGAAGGCCGGATGCGGCCCGATTTGGTGGCTCAGCCACGAGGATGCCCGGCAGCCGCGAGGCCGCCGGGCACGGATGCGATCAGTCGCCGCCGAGGAAGTCGCGGGCCAGCCCGGGTTCTCGGACAGGCGTTGGCCCGATCTCAGGGTGCCGCTGATCCCGATGCCTCGGTGACGATGACCGTGCCGGTCATGTTCTGATGATGAAAGGCACAGACATACGTGAATGAGCCTGCCTGGTCGAATGTCCGGCTCGTCGAGTCGCCCGGCTTGAGGACGGCCCCTGGAGCGTCCTCGCCGGCGAACTGGACCGAGTGGGTGAAGTTGTCCGAGTTCGTCCAGGTCACGGTGCTTCCGATGGCAACCTGGATCGACGCGGGCGCAAACTTGTAGGACTTGGGCAGGTCGACGTGGGTGGTGGTGACCGCGACAGCCCCTCGATCGGCGCCGCCAGGCTGGGACGCGCATCCCGCGGTCGCGGTCGCGATCGCGACCACGAGGACAATCGCCCGTACCCCAAGGACTCGAGCCGAGATCATCGGCCTGGACCGGATCCGACCGCCGCAGGCCCGGTGACGCGACTGACGGCTGCGACGAAGAAGCCGATGATCGCAAGGAGGTCGAGGACCTCGCTGATCGTGTGGGCGAACAGGAAGGTCGTCCAGTCGAGGTGATAGGTCATGTAGCTGATCTCCGCCAGGGCGAACAAGGCGAACCCCCAGCCCAGGCCGGACAGGCCGGCACCGAATGCGCGTGACGCGAAGTACCCACCGAGCGCGAAGGCCACGAAGTGGATGGCAAGAAACCCGATCGGCGGAATCTGGTTGACGAAATCTCCGAATGGCATGTCGTTGCTCCTCTCGAGCGTCAGGGAATGAGGCGACCGGACCTCGGTCGCCCGATGATCACGGCGGCCCACGTCACCGTCATGCCGCCGATCCCGGCCGCGTGGGCCGGAGCCTCCAGGTCCGATAGCCCGGCGACATGGGCGATGACATCGAGGCCGAATGCACCGGCGAGCAGGCCGACTCCGAGCCAGCGAGTGGCCCGCAGGCCGGCCCGGGCGTGCCCGATCTCGTCTCGGTGCGGGTGCTTGAGAACCATCTGCCTCCTCGTGCTGGCGAGCCGGTCACGACCGTCTCTATAACGTGTGTGCACTTGTTATAGAAGACCTTCCGGGGGTCTGTCAATCTCTTTGATGAGTTTGTGCTTGTCATAGAACCGCGATCGAGTATGCTGGGCGGGACATGACGATCGACGCGAACAAGAACCAAGCGATCGACGAGGTCGCCGTCCTTGCCGAACCGGTCCGAAGGCGGCTGTACGAGTTCGTCGCCACAGCCGCCGAAGGTGCCGGGCGAGATGCGGCGGCGGCGGGCGTCGGCATCAATCGGGCACTCGCTGCCTTCCACCTCGATCGACTCGTCGCAGCCGGGTTCCTCGAGGTCACGTTCCGGCACCTCGGTCAGCGTCGCGGTCCCGGTGCCGGGCGGCCGGCCAAGATCTACCGCAGGTCCGACCGCGAACTGATGGTGAGCGTCCCGCAACGGAGCTACGACGTCGCCGCCGAGCTGCTGGCTACGGCGCTCGATAGCGCGGGAACTGAGGACGCTGACAAGCCGCGGCTTGCCGAGCTCGCGGCAGCGGCTCATCGCCTGGGAGCGAGCATCGGCGAGGAGGCCCGCCGACGTGCCGGGCCACGCCCCTCGCGAAAGCGACTCCAGGTCGCCGCGATGGACGTGCTCGCCGGGCGGGGCTACGAGCCTCGGATGGACGACTCGGGCGGGCTGATCCTGGGCAACTGCCCGTTCGATGCCCTGGCCAGGCGGCACCGTTCGCTGGTCTGCGGGATGAACCTCTCGATCATGCGCGGCGTCCTTGACGGGCTCCGGGAGCGCGGAGTCATCGCGACGCTCGATCCTCAGGAAGGTCGGTGCTGCGTCATCCTGGAGCAACGCCCGCGCTGACCTTGGCCACGGAGGCGGTGCCCGTCGTCGGATCCGGCACCGGGTTCGGAGCCCTTGGTCGAGCGTCGGTTCGTCACACGCCAATACCGCGTGGCTGCCTCGCCGTCCACCCACGTCGATGTGGCAGAAAACCGCCCGCGACGTGCTGCGCGCGACCTGCCGACTGCGAGCGGAGGTGCCGCATGGGCATCCCGCGCCGCGGGCGGGTGCGGGCGTGGGCGCGCCGGGTGGGCGCCGAACGTCACGGAACCGGCATGTCGCGCCTCCGGCCAGGCCCCGCGGACAGGCCTCGCCGCTCCCGCCTCGCCCTCAGTCCGGGACGAACCCGAGCAACTCCCGCTCGAGGGCCCGCATGGCGGCCTCTTCGGCGGGCTCGGCGTGATCCCAGCCACAGATGTGGAGCGTGCCGTGGGTCAGCAGGAGCCGAAGCTCCTGCTCGGTCGACCAGCGACGGTCGCCGGTCTGGCCGCCACGGCCATCGGCCGCCTGGGCCGCAGCCCGCTCGACCGAGATGGCGATGTCCCCAAGGTGCGTGCGGCTACCCGGTGGCAGGGCGAATGTCGGTGGCGGTGCGGACGTGCCTTCCTGGCCGACACGTGGCGGAAAGGCACCGGGCGGCAGCAGCGGGAACGACAGGACGTCCGTCGGGCCATCGTGGCCGAGGTGGGTTGCATTGAGCTCGGTCAGTTCCTCGTCATCGGTCAGGATCACGGACAACGATGCCTCAGGCGGAGCCCCGGCGGCCCGCAGCGCCGCACCGACCACCCGGCCCACATCGGCGCGGGTCAGGACTCGGCGGACACCCTCGCGGATGACGATCTCGATCCGCCACCCGTCGACGTTGGTGGCGCGGGGTGACCCGCGCCACCAA
>SCTE01000045.1 GCA_004298915.1 Chloroflexota bacterium
TAGCGCTCGTCATCCGGATGCACCGCGACCCCGGTGTCGCCCAGGTTCGTCTCCGGCCGCGTCGTGGCGACCGTGATCCACGCGTCCGGTTGCGGCAGGCCCGTGGCCTCGTCCAGGAGGTGATACCGAACGAGCCAGATCGAACCCGTCGTAGGCGTCGCGATCACCTCGAGGTCGGACAGGCTCGTCTTGCAGGTGGGGCACCAGTTCACGAGGGCCTCGGTTCGATACGCGAGTCCGTCGCCATACAGGCGAGTGAACGCATGGCGGACGGCCCGGGCACTCCCCTCGTCCATCGTGAATCGAAGGCGACTCCAGTCAGCCGACGCCCCGACGCGTCGCTGCTGGCCGAGGATGACCCCGCGTGTCCGGTCGACGAACGCCCGCATCCGCTCGAGGTACCGATCACGGCCGAGGGTCGCGCGGCTCTCCCCCTCCTTTGCGAGGATGCCGTCGAGCACGAACTGGGCGGCGATGCTGGCGTGGTCGAGGCCAGGGAGGTACAGCGTCGGCCGGCCCTGCATCCGGGCGTGCCGGATCATCAGGTCCTCGACCGCGGTTCGCTGGGCATGGCCGAGATGCAGGGAACCGGTCACGTTCGGCGGCGGCTGGATGATGACGAACGGTGGCCTGGACGTGTCGGCACGCGAGCCCGCGCCGTCGGGCGCGAAGACATCCGCGGCCATCCAGCGCTCGTAGATCGCGCCCTCGACGTCCGCCGGCGCATACGCCTTGGCGAGTTCCCGGTCTGCCATCGTCCCGTGCTCCCGTCCTGAAAACATCAAACCCGCTCGTCCAGCGGACGAACGGGTCGTGGTACCACCTGCTGGTTCGAGGTCCCGCCAAGCCGCTCATCGCGCCTCGGGCCGTCGCCGGCGCCGGTACCTCCTTGTGGCGCGCTATCGGGCGCCGACCGCACGGCTCGCGAGCGACCTTCGGGTCCGTCGTGCCTGCGCGGCTCGCACCGTCCCGCGCTCGCTCCGTGGCCGACTCGGCCCTACTCTTCCCGGTCTCCGCCGTGAGGGCGGGAGTGTAGCACGGGGTCGTGCGGGTCCCGCATCGCCGCGGCGACCGCCCGCTCCATCGATGTCCCGGTCGAAAACGCTTCGATGACGCCGGCCACGTCGGCGTCGGAGCGATTCTGGCTGAGCTTGCGCTTGGCCTCGATCCGGTCGATCCGGAGCTCGAGCCCGACGATTCCCTTGGCCTGGCCGCGAATGTAGCCATCCGGTGCGTCATCGATCGACCATGGCTCCGGACGTGCCGCTTCATGGCGATCGACCAGCTTCCGGACGTGATCGAGGAGCCAGTCCGTGTCGTCATGCGTGATCAGCGTTCCGTGGACGACGATCACGACGTAGTTCCAGGTCGGCACGACGCGCCCGGTCCGCGCCTTCTCCTCGTACAGCGACGGGCTCACGTAGGCATCCGGGCCGTGGAAGATCGCGACGGCCCGGGCACCCTCGCCGTCGCCATCGACCTCGGACCACTGCCCATTCGGCCGAGCCAGGTGGCCACGGAGGACCCCGTGGGCGCCGTCGGTCGGATCGAACAACATCGGGAGGATCGAGGTCCGGAAGCCGTCCGGCCCGGAAGTCACGAGGGTCGCCGGGACGATCGCCGACCACTCGGCCAGGACAGCGTCGGGATCGGCCACCGTGAATCGGCCGTGGGCCGGTTGATACATCAGTTGATGGTAGCGGCAGCGCCACGCCGCGCCGCCTCGGGCCGCGCCTCGTCCGGCCTCACGCTAGTTCGAGGGGCTCAGCCAGACCGTCGGGATGTAGTCGTCCGGGGCACCGAACGAGCCGACGGCGATCAAACCGGGTCCGCCGGTCGTCACCGCATAGGGTTCGCCCTGTTCGAGGACGGGCGCGTCCCGCGAGCGCCGCCAGTGCAGACCATCGCTCGTCACCCACGAGGTCGCGGTCCCCCGCTGGAGGCCCACGTAGTTGCCGATGGCCACGAGATGGGACCCGACGGCGACGACATCGGTCATCCGGACCTTGCCGTGGTACTGGCGCGAAGCCTCGCCGGGAACGAGCCGCCAGCTGGACCCGTCCTCCGACAGCCACACGAACGCCTCGTGCTCGTTCAGGTCCGAACCGACGGCTACGAGCCCACCGAACGGGGCGATAAGGAGTGCCACGGCACGTCCGAGCAGCAGGTCCGGGGCATCGATCCGCGTCCAGTGCTGTCCATCGGGCGAGGTCCACGCGACGGAGCCGGTGGGGCGCTGCCCCGAGCCGAGGACGCCGACGGCGACGAACCCGGTCCCCCACGGGACGATCGAGCGGACCTCCGCATCGGCGAACGCGGCGTCGTCGTCAGCGACCGGCTGCCATGTGTTGCCGTCGGCGGACATCCAGAACCGTGCATGTCGCTCGAAGAGCTCGGGACCCACCGACCCGCCGGCGAGGAACCCGGAGGGTGTGGCGATGGCCGTCGTGATGCGCTCCGCGACGCCGTTCGTGCCGAGCGTCGGCACGTCGTGCTCCTGCCACGTCCGACCATCGGCGGAACTCCAGGCGAGCGGCCGCGTTCCGGACCGGCCGACCGCGACGATCGTGCTGCCGCGCACGGCGAGCGCCACGGGGAAGGTGAACTCGGTCGTGCCCATCCGGCTGAGCGACCAGGTCACGGCATCCGCCGACGTCCACGCCACGGGCCGCCAACCGGGGTAGACGTAGCCGACCGAGACGAACCCGCCATCCGGCGATCCCTCGACGTCGGCCATGATCGCCTGGCCGGGAAAGTGGAGCGGGTGGCCGGACCGCACGATGTCCGATCGCTCCGTCGGGCCGGGCGTCGGCGTCGCACGGACGAACGCCTCATCGGGCCGTTCAACGGGTGCCGACCGGCCCCAGTCGATGCCCAGCTCGGGCGACGGACGCGGGGAACCGCTCGGTCGCTCCGATGGCGCGGGCGTGTTCGGGTCGAGGCCGCAGGCCGAGACGGCGAGGACACCGAGCAGGGCGACCGCCGCTGCCCGGAGCCGGCCCCCGGACCGTGGCCGGCGAGGCTGCGCCGTCCGGGTCAGCACCGGCGACCGCGGCTGGATGGGCGATCCATCAAGGCCGATCCCGGGGATCGTCGGGTGGCCGCGGCGACCTGGCGCGCGACCCGTAGATCGCCCCGAGGAACCGGCTCGGGACGCGATGCAGGAGCTCCACCCGTTCGAACCCGGCCGCGGCGGCCGCCACCCGCCACGTATCGAAGGAGAACGGGTGCGGCACCCACGGGTTGCCCGCATCCGCGTCGTACTCCACGACGACCAGGCAACCACCGGGCCGCAGGGCCCCGCGAATCGCCGCGAGGACGGCCCGCCGGTCGGCAACGAAGTGCAGGCTGTTGGCCGCCAGCACGCCGTCGAACGACCCGTCCGGGAGACCCCGGGTGAAGTCGCCCTCGATCGCGGTCAGCCCGACCGCGGGGAATCGACCGGCGACGGCGGTGACCGCTCGTTCCAGGGCACGTCCATCCCGATCGATCGCGTGGATGGAGCCGCCTTGACCGAGCACATCGGCCAGGGCCGTCGTGAAGGCCCCCTCCCCGGATCCGAGTTCGAGCCAGCGCGGACCCGCACCCTCGACGCCGCGACGGATCAGCGCAACGTGATCGGCGTGATCCATGTGATGGCGGGTCCGAACGCCCTGGTCGGGCAGTCAGGCGCTGGCGCCCTGCTCGGCCAGCCATTCCTCGTAGTTCGTCTCGTCGACGCCCTTGTCGACATCGGACTTGGTCAGGAGCAGGGGCATCCGGCGATCGCGGATCGTCTCCTCGGTGATGATGCATTTCCGGATGTCGGAGCGCTCCGGGATATCGAACATCACCTCGAGCAGCGCCTCCTCGACGATCGACCGCAGAGCGCGGGCGCCGGTCTTCCGATCGAGCGCCACGTCGGCCGCGGCTCGCAACGCACCCGGGGTGAAGACGAGCTCGACCTTGTCGAGCGACAGGAACCGCTGGAACTGCCGGGCAACGGCATTCTTCGGCTCCACGAGCACGCGGACCAGGTCATCGGCGGTCAGCGCCGACAGGGTGACGATGACCGGCAGCCGGCCGATGAACTCCGGAATGAGCCCGTACTTCAGGAGATCCTCGGGCATGAGCTTGTCGAGCAGGCGTCCGCGCTCGGCAGCCGATGGCGCTGCCTCCGACCCGAAGCCGATGGCGCGCTTGCCGACCCGCTCCTCGACGATCTTCTCGAGCCCGTCGAAGGCGCCGCCACAGATGAACAGCACGTTCGTGGTGTCGATCTGGATGAAGTCCTGGTGGGGGTGCTTGCGGCCGCCCTGGGGCGGGACGTTGGCCACGGTCCCCTCGAGGATCTTGAGGAGGGCCTGCTGGACGCCCTCGCCCGACACGTCGCGGGTGATCGAGGGGTTGTCGGCCTTGCGGGCGATCTTGTCGATCTCGTCGATGTAGATGATCCCGCGCTGGGCGCGGGCGACATCGAAGTCAGCGGCCTGGATCAGGCGGAGCAGGATGTTCTCGACGTCCTCGCCGACGTAGCCCGCCTCGGTCAGGGAGGTGGCATCTGCGATGCAGAACGGGACGTCGAGCACCCGGGCGAGCGTCTGGGCCAGGAGCGTCTTCCCGGAACCGGTCGGCCCGACCAGCAGGACGTTCGACTTCTGGAGCTCGACCTCGTCGATGGCGTGGCCGGCGTTGACCCGCTTGTAGTGGTTGTAGACCGCGACCGAGAGGACCTTCTTGGCCTTCTCCTGGCTGATCACGTACTGATCGAGCGCGAACGTGAGCTGGCGCGGGTTCGGGAGCTTCGTGACGGCGGGCTTGACCTTCGGCTGGTCGAGCAGCTCCTCGTCGATGATCTCCTGGCACAGGTTGATGCATTCGTCGCAGATGTAGACGCCCTGCCCGGCAATGAGCTTGCGGACCTGCTCCTGGCTCTTGCCGCAGAACGAGCAGCGATACGGGACCTTGGGACCCTTCGTGCTGCTGCTGGTGGTGCTCACTCGCGTGCCTCGTCGATCGGTCGCAAGGTGTCCCGGCCCGGCGTCGGGATCAACCCTTCGACTTCTTCGTCTCCGGCGCGGGGATGTCGGCGACCTTGCTGCCCTCGCCGCCGGCGAGTCCGGCATCGTGGGCCTGCGAGATCAGTGACGCTCCCTGGGCGCTGTAGACCGCGTCGATGATGCCATAGTCCTTCGCCTCCTCGGGCGACATGAACCGGTCTCGATCGGTGTCGGCGACGATCCGCTCGACCGTCTGGCCGGTATGCCGGGCGAGAATCGCGTGGTTCAGCTGGACCAGGTGCTCCCATTCGCGCATCTGGATCACGGCGTCCGGCGCGTTGCCCCGGAATCCGCCCGAGCCCTGGTGGATCATGATCCGGCTGTGGGGCAGGGCATATCGCTTGCCCTTCGCGCCCGCCGCCAGCAACACCGCTGCCATGGACGCAGCTTGCCCCAGGCAGATCGTGCTGACCGGGGCCCGAAGGTACTGCATGGTGTCGTAGATCGCGAGGCCGGCGGTGACCACGCCGCCGGGTGAGTTCACGTACAGGCTGATGTCCTTCTCGGGATCCTCGGATTCGAGGAACAGCAGCTGGGCGATCACGAGGTTGGCGAGGTGATCCTCGATCACGTCGCCGATGAAGATGATCCGCTCCTTCAGGAGGCGGGAGTAGATGTCATAGGCGCGTTCCCCCCGGCTGGAGGACTCGATCACCATGGGTACGAGCATGGTTGGCTCCTGTCGCAACGTGGGGAACGATGGTCAGCCGGCCGAAGCCGGGGTCGGCTCGGCCTCGAGGACCGAGCCCGGGTCGGTGGCGTCGATGGAGGCGTTGGCCTCGGCCGCGCTCGCGTCCATGCCCGGCACGTCCTCGAGATGCGGCAGGGCCGGATGATCGGGATGAGCCGCGAGCCACTCGTCGACGAGCTGCTCGACGACGCGGCTCCGGCGGAGTGTGCTCCGGATGAAGCTGCGGCCGCGAGCGGACTCGAAGTAGGCCACGGTCTTCTTGTCCCGGGCATACCGCTGGCGACTTCGCGCGACCTCCGCCTCGACGTCGGCATCACTGATCACCACGCCCTCGGCCTCGGCGACCTTCGACAGGACCAGGAGCACCCGGACGCGCTTCTCGGCGTTCGGGCGGAACTCGGCATGCAGGTCGGCATCGGTCTTCTCGACGACCTTGAGGTAGGCCTCCTCGGTGATCCCCTGCCGGGCCAGCGTCCCGCGGAACTCGTCATGCATGACCTCGACTTCCTGGTCGACCAGGATGTCGGGCAGCTCCAGGGTCGCGTTCGCGACGGCGTATTCGATGATCTTGTCGGAGAACTCGTGCCGCGCACGGTCGAGCGCGTTGTGCCCCAGCCGGACCTCGATCTCCGCGCGGAGGGCCGCCAGGTCCGCGTACGCGCCCATGGATCGGGCGAATTCGTCGTCGACGGTCGGCAGTACCTTGACCCGGAGTTCGCGCATGTCGACCGCGAAATGGGCGACCTGGCCGGCGAGCGTCTTCTCCGCGTAGTCATCGGGGAAGGTGATGTCGAAGCCCTTGGACTCGCCCGGCTTGAGGCCCAGGAGGTTGGCCTCGAAGCCCGGGATCAGGCGTTCCTCGCCGAGGATCAGGGGCATCCGATCCGATGACCCTCCATCGAACGGCACGCCGTCGCGCGTGCCGACGTAGCCGATCACGGCGTAGTCGCCGTTCTGGGCGCCGCGATCCTCGACCGGGGCGAGCGTGGCGTTCTGGTCCGCCAGTTCCTCGATGACCTTGTCCACCTTGGCCGCGTCGATCGATTCGATCTCGGGCGTGAACTTGAATCCCTTGTAATCGCCGAGCTTGACCTCGGGCCGGACCTGGACCGTGGCGGTGAAGATGACCGGCTTGCCCTCCTCGGCCTGCTCGATCTCGATGTCGGCGTTGGTCAGCGGGG
>SCTE01000392.1 GCA_004298915.1 Chloroflexota bacterium
ACCGAAGTCGCGCGCGTCTTCGGTCGTCACGAACTTCGTGCCGCCGTCGGTCGAGCGGGCCACGACGAGCGCGTCATGGTTGTAGCCGCTCGAGGGCGAAGCGCCCTCGTAGGCGACGTAGAGCGTGCCATCGGGTGCCATGGCGACCTGCGATCCCTGGTTGTAGGGATGCGCCGCGTCCGAGACTTCCTTGACCGACGACCATGACTTGCCGCCGTTCCTCGAGCTGGCCATGACGATCGGGGACTTGAGGTAACCAAGGCCCCTCGGTCCCTGGTAGAAGTTGGTCCAGGTCAGGTAGACCGTGCCGTCGTTGCCGACGCCGAGCCACTCCTTGTCGTAGAAGAAGTTGCCGGTCGCGTTGTAGGCAACCATGACCGGGGCGGTCCAGTGGTGGCCGCCGTCGGGCGACGAGGACACGGCCACGCCGGACATCGTTCGCGGGAACTTGTCCAGGTTGTAGGTCAACGATGCGAAGTACAGCGTCCCATCAGGCCCGAACGCCATGACCGGGTCGCCGCCGCAGCCCGTCTTCACGAACTGCCCCTTGGCGCCGGTCGGGCCCGACCAGCCGGGGATCGCGACGTTCGACCAGGTCGTGCCGCCGTCGTCGCTGACGTACGCGTAACAGCGGAACTCGTACCGGTAGTCGTTGGAGCTCGTGACGATGTTCATCGCGTTCGTCGGGTTGACGACGATGTTCTGCTCGTTTTGCGGGTTGTAGCAGGACGTCCCGTCGGCAAAGCCGAACGCCGTGTCGTCGACGATGACGTTGTGTTCGTTCGGCATCAGGGCGTTGTAGGTGACGGTCCCGTCGGCGAACGGGCTGAACCGGCAGCGGGAGAACAAGGCTTGGGCCCCGGTCACCGGGTGCTCGGCGGCCTGGTCCTCGACCTCCTGCATGTTCCGCATCTCGGCGGCTTCGCCGCTCTCGCCGGCGTCGCCGTCGCCGGACGGTCGGAAGCGGTCCTTCCCGCCAGCAGCAGCCAGGCTCGAGGTGCTGAACACCAGCGATCCGATCAGCGCGAGGATCGCCAGCAACGACAGCCGGCGGAGCAGGCGCCCAGTTTCCAATCGCAACATGAATCCCCCTCCAGGGCATGGGCCGGGCCTCGGGTGGGGCCCGGAAATCAGATGGACGCCCATCGTGCGCCGATCCGACTCGATTGCCAACCTGCGGAACCCGAGAGCGGCAATCTCGCGGTGCGCAGGTGCACCGGCCTTCGATGTCCGGGCAACGCTGTGGGTTGAATGGACAGGCCCGGTCCGCTCCGGCGCCGATCGGCGCGGCGGGCGATACTGGCTCGAATTCGTCACGAGGGGGCTCGAAGCAACGATGACCGACTTCCGGATGGGGATCATGCTCGCCAGCCAGGCGGCCACGTGGCCCGACACGATCGAGGCGGCGCGCCGGGTCGACCGCCTCGGCTACGACCACCTGTGGACCTGGGATCACCTCCACGCGATCATCGGCGACAAGCTCCAGCCGATCTTCGAGGGCTACACGGTCCTCGGCGCGTGGGCCACGGCCACTGAGCGGGTGAAGCTTGGGCTGCTGGTCGGGGCCAACCCGTTCCGCAACCCGGGGGTCGTTGCCAAGGCTGTTGCCACGCTCGACCACGTGAGCAACGGGCGCGCGATCGCCGGCCTCGGAGCCGCCTGGTTCGAATACGAGCACATCGCGCACGGGATTGACTTCGGCACGAGCGTCGGGCAGCGCCTGGCCTGGCTCGACGAGGCATCGGCCGCGATCCGGACGCTGCTCGACGGCGGGACGGTGACCTCGGAGCCCGACGGGCACTACGCCTTCCACGAGCTGGAGCACCACCCGCGCCCGCTACAGGCCCGAGTGCCGATCATGATCGGGGGCGGCGGCGAGAAGAAGACGCTCCGGACCGTCGCCCGCCATGCCGATCTCTGGAACGTGTCGGCGCCGCCGGCCGACCTGGCCCGCAAGAACGCGATTCTCGACGAGCACTGTGCCGCCGAGGGGCGCGATCCCGCGGCCATCACCCGGACCTCGGGCTGCTGGGCCGTGATCCGTGACACGCGCGCCGAGGCGGAGCGGGTCTGGGCCGCCCAGATGGCCAGCAACCGCTCGGGGCTCCGGGAGAGCGATGGCTTCCGGAACTTCTTCGGCCCGCCGGAACTCGTCGCCGAGAAGCTGCTCGAGCACGTCGCGGCTGGCTTCAGTTCCACCATCATCGAACTCGCGGCCCCGTTCGATCTCGAGACGATCGATCGGCTCATCGGCGAGGTGAAACCCCTCGTGGACCGAGGCTAGGTCAGTGGCCGCCACCGTCACGTTCGAGCACGTGACGAAGCGCTACCCCGGGTCGGCCGCCAGCCGACCGGGTGCCGTCGAGGACCTGTCCATCGAGGTTCCTGCGGGCAAGGTCTGTGTCCTGGTCGGGCCTTCGGGCTGTGGCAAGACCACCAGCCTCAAGATGGTCAATCGGCTCATCGAGCCAACGAGCGGTCGGATCCTGATCGGCGGCGAGGACATCGCGTCGCGCGAGGTCACCGACCTGCGCCGCTCGATCGGCTACGTGATCCAGCAGGTCGGGCTGTTCCCCCACCAGACGATCGGCGAGAACATCGCGACGGTCCCGCGGCTCCTCGGCTGGGACGCAGATCGTCGGCGCGAGCGGGTCGATGCGTTGATCACGCTCGTCGGGCTCGATCCCGCGGTCCACGGCGACCGCTTTCCGGCGCAGCTGTCGGGCGGCGAGCGCCAGCGCGTCGGCGTGGCTCGGGCACTGGCCGCCGATCCCCCGGTCATGCTCATGGACGAGCCGTTCGGCGCCGTCGACCCGATCGTCCGGGAGCGGCTCCAGAACGAGTTCCTGCGCCTCCAGGCCGACCTCGCCAAGACGATCCTGTTCGTCACCCACGACATCGACGAGGCGATCAAGATGGGCGACCTGGTCGCGGTCATGGAGGTCGGCGGCAAGCTCGCCCAGTTCGGGACGCCCGACGAGATCCTCGCGAATCCCGCATCCGACTTCGTGGCCCGCTTCGTCGGTGCCGACCGGGGCCTCAAGCGCCTGGCCCTGACCCGGGTGGAGTCTCTCGACCTCCGGCCGGCCGTGACGGCCCGCGTCGGGGACGATTCCGGCGAGGCGCGTCGGCGGATCGTGGCCGACCCGTTCGAGTTCCTGTTGCTCGTGGACGCGGCGAACCGCCCGATCGGCTGGATCGGCCAGCGCCAGGTTCCGGCGAGCGGCGCCCTCACCGAGTCGATGGCGTCGGCCATGTCCCCGCTGCTGGACGGCAAGACGACCCTGAAGGACGCGCTGGCGATGCTCATCGATGCCGAGGTCCAGGTCGGGATCGTGGTCGACGGGAAGGGCGCGGTCCAGGGCCTCGTGACCGCCGACGAGATCACCGCCTACGGTCGCCGCGACGCCAGCGCCTCGGGAGCGCCCGGCGGCGCGATGGCAAGCCTTCGATGAACGCGCCGTGATTCGCTGGGATGTCATCCAGGGCAACCTCCCCCTGATCGGGACGAAGTTCCTCGAACACCTCGCCCTGACCGTGGTGGCTGTCGTCGGGGGCCTGGTCATCAGCGGCATCGCCGTCGTGCTCATTCGCGATCGGCCGAGGATCGTGGCGCTCGTGACGGGCTTCTTCAGCATCGTCTATACGATCCCCAGCCTCGCCCTCCTCGCCTTCCTCGTGCCCCTCACCCACCTCTCGTTCGCAACGGCGGAGATCGCGCTCGTCGGCTATACCCTGTTCATCCTCACCCGCAACCTGCTGGCCGGTCTCGCATCCGTGCCGCGGGACGCGCTCGAAGCGGCCGACGGCATGGGCTATGGGCGGACGCGGCGGCTCTGGCAGGTCGAGGTGCCCTTGGCACTCCCGCTGATCGTCGCCGGGATCCGGATCGCCACGGTCACGACGATCGGCCTCGTCATGGTCACGGCACTCATCGGCTTCGGCGGCCTGGGCCAGGTGATGCTGCGGGGCTACAACTTCCGGAACGACACGCTGGTCCTGGTCGGGTTCGTCCTGACCGTCGCACTCGGGTTGCTTGCCGACCTCGGCCTCGGCTGGCTGGGCCGGGCGATCACGCCGTGGTCACGAGCCCGGGCCGGCTGATGGAGTTCTTCGGGCAGGTCGTCGCCTGGTTCCTGGATCCGGCTCACTGGACCGGCAGCAACGGCGTCCCCTGGAGGGTCGGCGAGCACCTCGTCATGTCCGGCCTCGCCGTGCTCATCGGCGTGGCGATCGCCATTCCAGCCGGACTCGCGATCGGCCACACGGGTCGAGGCGAGCAGATCTCGACGGCCGTCGCGGGACTGGGTCGGGCGGTGCCGTCCTATGCCCTGCTGATCCTGTTCGTACCGCTGTTCGGGCTCGGATTCTCGAGCGCCCTTCCCGCCCTCATCCTGCTGGCGATCCCACCCATCCTGGTGAACACCGTCGCCGGGATTCGCGACGTGGACGCCGACACGGTCGAAGCCGGACGGGGCATGGGCATGACCGAGCGCGAGGTCCTCGTGGATGTCGAGCTGCCGGCTGCGCTCCCGGCGATCGCCCTCGGCCTGCGGACGTCGGCCGTCCAGGTCGTCGCGACCGCGACCCTCGTGGCGCTCGTGGCCGGCGGTGGACTCGGGCGCTACATCGTCGATGGATTCGCGCTCCGCCAGGACGATCGACTGTTCGCCGGCGCCCTGCTGGTTGCCGTGCTCGCGGTCGGCACCGACCGTGCATTCAGCTGGGCCCAGAGCCGGCTGGAGCATCGAGCGGGTCGCCCGGCTCGGGACGCGTTCGGGCCGCCCGCGGTCGCCGGCGGCATGCCGACCTGAGCGCCTGGCCGCTCGGCCGGGAGCGATCCGGCTCCCCGTCGCTGGCGTCACAGTGCCGACATGGAACCTCTGCTATCGTCGCCGCTCGCCTTGGTCGCGACGGGGATCGCGCGGGCGTGCAAGGAAGGAGACGACCCAATGCGGCACATCCGCACGGCCGCCCTCGGGGCAGCGATTCTCGCGCTCGTGGTGAGCGCCTGCTCGCTGGGTGGGGGCAGCTCGGCATCGAAGGGGACCATCGCGAGCCAGATCGCGCTGGCGGGGCCACCCGAGTGCCCCGATCGCCCGTTCTGCCTGAAGGGCCTGACGGAGAAGTACGGGCTCACGTTCAAGGAGTTCAAGCCCACCGACGCGGGCGGCCCGATCACGATCGAGGCGCTGAAGAAGGGTGACGCGCAGGTCGGCCTGCTGTTCACGTCCGACCCGGCCATCGCCGTCAACGGATTCGTCCTGCTCAAGGACGACAAGGGCCTCCAGCTGGCCGACAACCTGGTTCCCGTCGTGCGCCAGTCGGCACTCGATGCCAACCCGGTCATCAAGGACGCCCTCAACGGCGTCAGCGCGAAGCTCGACCAGGCCACCCTCACCGACCTGAACAAGCAGGTCACGGTTGACTCGAAGGCCGCCGCCGACGTGGCGAAGGCGTGGGTCGATGCCCAGGGATTCACCTTCTCGGGAGGTTCCGGAACCGTCA
>SCTE01000046.1 GCA_004298915.1 Chloroflexota bacterium
TTGCCGGCTCGGACCCGGCCCCAACCCTCGACCAGCTCAAGGCGTACATCGCGTCGGGGCAACTCCGGTACGTCATCGCCGGGGGCGGCTCTCGCGGCCCGGGTGGACAGGGCCTCGGCATCGCCTCGACCCGTGATGCCTGGGTAACCTCGACGTGCCAGGCTGTGGCGATCGGCGGCAGCACCAGCCTCAATCTCTACGACTGCGCAGGGGCCGCCGGAGGATAGGCGGAGGAGCCGCCTCGCGCCGGGACGTGAACAGGTCGCGTAGATTCAGGCGACCCTTCGAGCCCGAGAGGAGCCCACCACGTCGCTGACTCCCGATCCCGAGTCGCCTCGATCCAGATCAACCCGATCGCTGCTGGTCCTGACGATGGCCGCGGCCTCGTGGGGTCTCGGCACGGTCGTCAGCAAGCATGCCGTCGCCGAGATTCCGCCCGTGACCCTGCTCTTCGTCCAGCTCGCCTCGAGCGTGGTGGGGCTCGGATTGCTGATGCGCTGGCGGGGCATCGCCCTCCGCAGCCATTCGGCCTCGCCGATCCTTGGTCGGCTTGGCCTGCTCAACCCGGGCCTCGCCTATGCGCTCGGGCTCCTTGGCCTTGCGCACATCACGGCCAGCCTGTCCGTGCTGCTCTGGGCACTCGAACCGCTGATGATCCTGGTCCTCGCGGCCGTCGTGCTCCGCGAACGGATCGGGCTCGGGCTCGTCGGACTGTCGCTCGTTGCCGTGGCGGGAATCACCCTCGTGATCTACCAGCCGGGAGGCACGGGTAGCCAGCTCGGGGTGGCGCTGACCCTGGCCGGCGTCGCGTGCTGCGCGGTCTACACGATCATCGCCCGGCAATGGCTCGGCGGCGCCGATTCGACGGCCCAGGTCGTTCTGTCGCAACAGGTCTACGCGCTGGGGTTCGGGGCAGCCTTGCTCACGATCGGGTGGGCTCTCGGGACAAGCCCGCTGTCGTCCGAGGTGTCGCCGCTGGGCTGGGCGAGCGCGGTGGGATCGGGGCTGCTCTACTACGGGCTGGCCTACTGGTTCTACCTGTCGGCCCTTCGCCAGATGCCGGCCTCGTCGGCGGCCGCGTCGTTCTACCTGATCCCGATCTTCGGGGTCGCCGGAAGCCTGGTCATCCTCGGCGAGCGCCTCGACCCGATGCAGTGGCTCGGCGCGGCGCTCGTGCTCGTCGCGGTCTTCACCGTGCTGCGGCGCGCGCCGAACGAGGAGGTCGAGCCGGCTCCGCGCCCGGCCTGATGACGGGAGAGGGGGCGCCTGGGGTCGCCGGACGATACTGGCTCATGCGAAAGCGCCGGCAAATGGAGGGGGAGGAATGATCGAACCGCGGCCATCCGGGCAAGGTGGACCGGATGCCTGCCTGCGATGCGGAACCGACATGCGCACGATGGGCATCGAGGAGTTCCGTATCGGGGGGACCAGTGGGGGCTGGAAGCTCCTGTTCGGCGAATGGGCCGAGCTCGGGGAGCAGATGATCAAGTTCGAGATGCTGGCGTGCCCATCGTGTCGCCACGTCGAGTTTCGGGTTCCGGCCGGGGAGTAGTTCCGCGCGGACCCGTCGCGGCGAACAGGGCAATGCCGCCGATCGTCTCGAGTTCCACGCGCTCGAACGAGACCTCAAGAATCTCGCGGAGGCCCGACTCCGAGTCAGCGAGGTTGTCGAATGCGCCCTGTCGATTGAACGCGCCGAGGAAGCGCCGGGCGATCCAGTTGTGCCGGCCCGAACTCCCGATGACCGAGGCGCCGAAGAGCACGCCCGAAGGCGCCAGCACCGCCGCGATGTTGGCCACGGCGGCGGCCTTTCGCGACATCGGCCCGGGCAGGCAATGGATGACCAGGTGCAACGCCGCCGATTCGAAGGGTCCGGCAATCGGGAGCGGCTTCAGGACGTCTGCTTCGACCGTGGTCACATCGAACCGGCGCAGTCTTCGTGAGACGTGGCCGAGGACGTTCCGGTTGGGGTCGAGAACCGAGACGGGGCTGCCATCAGCGAGGCCGGAGCGATCGAGGAAGTAGCCGGTGCCCGGCCCGACATCGAGGTGGTTGGGGCGAATGTGGCGCCGATACCGTTCGAGCAGCCCGCCCGTCGGACACTGCCACACGAAGCGGGCGATGGGCCCAAGCACGAGCGGGTCGTACAGGTTCAGGAGCGCCCGCGAATAGTCCTTCTGCCCCGCGTAGGCAGGATCATCGCGATCCATGGCCACCTCGTTCGTCGCTGAGCGCTTGCGGGGGAATTGGCCGTGCTATGTCGCCTCGCGTTATAGAGCCGGCCACAGCCGGGTGTCAAGCCCGTGCGGCTCGCGCGCACCGAGCATGCATGGCCGCTCCGGGTCTGGAATGATCCGCGGAACCTTGGAGAGGAGGACCCGATGCCGCAGCACGCCACCGTCGATGCCTACATGGCCGCCGTGCCAGAGAAGATGCGGGCTGCCCTCGCGGACCTGCGCGCCACGATCCGCTCGGCCGCCCCCGAGGCCGAGGAAGTCATCGCCTACGACATGCCGGCGTATCGGTTGAACGGGAAGTTCGTCGTGTCGTTCTCGGCCTTCAAGAATCACTGCAGTCTGTTCCCGGCGAGCGGCGCCGTCATGGCGAAGCACGGCGACGTCCTGCGGCCGCATTTGTCGGGCAAGGCGACGCTCCGATTCGACCCGGCGAAGCCGATTCCGCCCGACGTCATCGCGAACATCGTCCGGATCCGCCTGGCCGAGGTTGGCGGGGAGTAGCCAAGGGCCTCCCGACGGGCAGTAGCCGGGCGCGGCGGCCCCGGGCGATCGTGTGCTATCGTGTGCGCATAGCAACGCACACTTGGAGCAACGATGGCCCTCGCCCGCACGAACCTGACCCTCCCCGAAGAGCTCCTCGCCGAGGTCGATGCGATCGCCGGCCCGCGCGGGCGAAGCCGCTACGTTGCGGACGCGGTCGCCCAGCGGGTGAAGCGGGACCGGCTCCTCCGGGCCATCGAAGCGTCGGTCGGCTCGCTCGTGCCACCCGGGG
Source organism: Chloroflexota bacterium (assembly GCA_004298915.1). GTDB lineage: Bacteria > Chloroflexota > Limnocylindria > Limnocylindrales > CSP1-4 > UBA5189. The sequence continues at coordinate 3,010 of SCTE01000046.1, forward strand.
GTCGCCCCCTGACGCGGCTCGAGGTCGCCGCGCTCGTCGATGACCTGCGTGCCGAGGTGAGCGGCTGAGGTGCGCTATCTCCTCGATTCCGCGCTCCTGATCGACCACGGCAATCGCGACGTCGCGGCGACCGCCCTCCTTCGCCGGCTCGTCGAAGATGGGCATGACCTCTACGCCTGCGATGTCGTGACCTGCGAGGTCCTGTCCCGTGGCGACGAGGCCGACCTCCGTCACATGCAGGCGCTGCTCGACGCCCTCGAATACGTCGCGACCACGCCTGCCGCTGCCCGCTCCGCTGGGGCCGCGCGACGGGCACGGAACGCCGCGGGTGGCAAGCGGGCGCTTGGCGATGCGCTGATCAGCGCGATCGCCGCCGACCTCGGGGCCATCGTCGTCACACGCAACCGGCGCGACTTCGAGCACGCGGGGATCCAGATCCTCGGCTATTAGCTGGGCGCCGCCACCCGCTTGGGGCACCCGGGCGCCGAGGCGGGCCCTCAGCCCGCGGCCTCGCGACGAAGCCGGACGGGTGAGAGCGACAGGGACATCGGCACCATCGACAGGGCGATCGCCACGAGGACCCACAGGCTGGCCGAGAAATTGCCGGTGGTGTCACGGACCACGCCCAGCAGGACCGGGGCGATCGAGCTCAGCACGTACCCGACCAGCAGCATCAGCGCCGAGAGCGCGGCCACGTCCTTCGGGCTGCCACCGACATCGACGGGCAGGGTGAGGACGAGCGGAAAGAACGCACCCATCCCGATCCCGAGCGCAGCGATGGCCACGATCGCCGCCGCCGATCCGGCGGCAGCCCCCGCGCCCAGGGTCACCGCAAGCATCCCGCCCACCGCGAACAGCGCCGATCCCGTCAGCTGCCGGCGCCGGGTCCCGAACCG
>SCTE01000393.1 GCA_004298915.1 Chloroflexota bacterium
CTGATCTTGGTACACCTCAAGGACGTAGCCTCGCGTATCCACGGCATCAATCGCCGTCATCACAGCATTCCTCCAGAGCGCGAATGACTTTCCGAACATACGGGACGAGGACCGTCGATCTGCCTCCGTCCGGGACCGACACATTGAGGTCGCAGCCGGGCTTACTCAGCGGACGGTGGCTCCCGCCACTCCGCGGATGCTCCCTGAATCCGAACCGTTCCAGGATTGCAACCAACTCTGCAGGCGTCCTGTTCTTCTTGTTTCGCTTCAGCTCGTGGATGACCTGCCGACAGTCGTCGGTTGGCATTGGGCCAGGTCCTCAGTATCACAGGTAGTATCATATCCGCCAGCCGTACTTTACACCCCCGGCCAATTGGGGTCCAGCCCTGGCTCGAATCTTGAGCCGCTGACGGGGTCGGGTCAGTAACATCACGTGCTCCTGAAGGCCCATTTCCTCACATGCACCGAACGCGCGCGACGGCGGGCACGGGCTACGGGTGGGGCTACATCCCTGAGTCCAGAGAGCCCCAAGGGCGACTCGCGGGATCGGTTTGTGCTCAGGAGTTTGGCTGGCGAGGAAGGATTCGAACCTTCAATCCCCTGATCCAGAATCAGGTGCCTTACCGTTTGGCCACTCGCCAGCGATCGCGCCGTCGAGGCGCGGGGGCGCATGATATCGCACCCGGTCCGATTATCTCCTCGACCGGAAGCCCCCAGAGGAGCTCGCCCACGTGATCCCGGAGTCCTTCCGCGCCTTCATCGTTGATCGTCGGGACGACGTGTTCGTCCGCGGACTCGAGACCCTGGGACCAGAGGCGCTGCCGGCGGGGGACGTGGACATCGAGGTCGCCTGGTCATCGATCAACTACAAGGACGGCCTTGCCGCCACGGCTGACGGGAAGGTCGCCAGGGCGTACCCGCTCGTTCCCGGGATCGATCTCGTCGGCACGGTGGTGGGCTCGGGACACCCGGCGATCCCGACCGGTCGCCAGGTGATCGCCCACGGCTACGACCTGGGCGTGAGCCGGCACGGAGGCTTCGCGGAGTTCGCCCGCGTGCCCGCCGACTGGGTCGTGCCCCTGCCGCGCGGCCTGTCGGCGCGGGACGCGATGGTCATCGGGACGGCGGGGTTCACCGCCGGGCTGGCGATCGTCGAGCTCGAGCAGCGCGGGCTCGAGCCGGGGAGCGGCCCGATCCTGGTCACCGGGGCCTCGGGCGGCGTCGGATCGACAGCCATCGCGATCCTCGCCGAGCTCGGCTACGAGGTCTGGGCGGCCACCGGCAAGCCCGACGAGCACGATGCCCTGGCGGCTCTCGGAGCGACCGGCTTCCTCTCGCGGGAGGAGATCGCGGCCGAGGGACGACCGCTCGAATCCGAGCGCTGGGCGGGCGCGATCGATTCGGTCGGCGCTGCGGCGCTGCCGTACATCCTTCGAACTCTCCGTCGCGGCGCGGCGGTGGCGGCCTGCGGCAATGCATCGGGGCCCGCCCTCACGACCACGGTCTTCCCATTCATCCTGCGAGGGACCGCGATCCTGGGCATCGACTCGGCCTACCTGCCGATTGCCCGTCGTCGACGGATCTGGGAACGGCTCGCGACCGACCTTCGGCCGCGCAATCTCGGGGAGCGAGTCACGGAGG
>SCTE01000394.1 GCA_004298915.1 Chloroflexota bacterium
TGGCGGCGAGCTCCTCCTTGACCTCCTCGACCTCAGCGGCCGCCAGTTGCTGGCGAACCTGCGCGAACGCCGAGGCCAGGGTGTTGTCGATCCCGCCTTCGGGCTCCTGGACCGCGTCCGACATCGAGTAGCTGCGCTCGGGTCGCGGACGGCGTTCGGGACGCGGGGCGCCGGACGCCGGCGGCGGGCCGGCGTGGCTGGCCGGTGCGACCGGCTCGGGTGCCGGGCGAGCCGGCGGCTCCTCGGCCTGCTTGAGGCTCAGGCCCAGGCGATGCCGCTCGGAGTCGAGCGAGATGATCTTGAGCTTGAGCTGCTGCCCCTCGTGGACGACGTCACCCGGATGGGCGACCCGCTGATGGGACAGCTCGCTGATGTGGATCAGGCCCTCGAGGCCGTCGCGCACGCGGACGAACGCGCCGAAGTTGACCAGCTTGGTGACCGTCCCGTCGATGATGTCGCCGACGTTGAAATCGGCCACCGTGGAGTGCCACGGGTCCGGCTGCAGGCGGCGGATCGACAGGCTGATCCGGCCACGCTCGTGGTTGATGTCGATGACCTCGGCCTCGACCTCCTCGCCGACGCGGTAGCCGGCTTCGGGGTTGTTGACCTTGTTCCACGACAGCTCGCTCTTGTGGACGAGGCCGTCGATCCCGCCGAGGTCGATGAACACGCCGAACGGCGCGATGGAGCGGACGGTGCCGGTCACCTTCTGGCCGACCTGGAGGCTGCTGAACAGCTCGTCGCGCTTCTCGCGGCGCTCTTCATAGAGGGCGACCTTCTCGGACAGGATCAAGCGGTTGGCCTTGCGGTTGACCTCGAGGATCTTGAGCCGGAGCTTGCGGCCGACGAACGGCATCAGCTTCTCGGCGATCTCCTGGGCCGCGTCGCGCGGCTGGTCGTTCTGCGGGCGGCGCGGGAAGTCCACGATCTGGCTGATCGGGACGAAGCCGCGGATGCCGCAGTCGACGATGAGGCCGCCCTTGTTGTGGTCGATGACCGGCGCCTCGATGATCAGCCCGGCCTCGAACTGCTCCTGCATCGCGCGCCACTTGCGCTCGAGCCCGGCTCGGCGGAGCGACAGCACGACGTGGCCCTCGGGCGACTCGGGCTGGAGGACATAGACCAGGACGGTGTCGCCGATGTTGAGTGCCGGCTGGCCCTCGCCGTGACGGCCGAACAGCTCCCGGTTGCTGACAACCCCTTCGCTCTTGGCACCGATGTCGACGAGGATCTCGTCCTTGTCGATCCGGACGACTTGGCCCTCGACGACGTCACCGTGCTTGAAGCTCTTGATGTCCGAATCCTGCTCGGCGAGGAGCTCCTCCATCGTCGTCGGCTCGGGTCCCAGCGGACGGGCCGCAACGGGCGGTTCCTCCTCGTCGCTGGCGGCCGGCGCGTCGGCGGTGTCGTCCGCGGACAGCGGCTCCGCTGCGTGGGCCACGGCCGCTTCGGACGCG
>SCTE01000395.1 GCA_004298915.1 Chloroflexota bacterium
CTCCATCAACTCCGCGATCTGGGCCTCGGTTGCATCGCCCGCCGGGACCATGATCCAGACGATCCGCGGCTTCTCGAGCTTGCCCACCAGCTCCGCGATGGAGAACGACGGCTCGGCACCTTCCGTCGCGAGTTCCTGGGTCTTCTCCGGGCTCCGGTTGTAGGCCACGATCTGGTGACCGTCCTGCATCAACCGGCGACACATGTTCGCCCCCATCCGGCCAAGTCCGATGAACCCGATGCGCATGTCGCGACGCCTCCGATGCAGGTGGCGGCGCGGCTGATGTGCAGGCGCCGACCTCGCACCCAGTCTACGCGCGGTGCGTCCGGGCGCTGAATCGTGGATTGGCTGCGTGTCGAGGCGGCGCGGTGCCGGCCTGTCAGGCGCCGCGTCACGTGCCACGTTACCTCCCCCGGGTCACCGCCGAGCCCGGGGTCATGTGCTGCCTCACGTCCCCGGGTCGTGCGCCGTGCCCCGGGCCGCCCTCGTGCGGGTTTCATACGCGCCAGGTATGAAACCCGCAACGTCATACCTCCCACGTAAGAAGTTGACCTCCGACGCCCGAACCGCTCCAGTTTCTTACGCCGGACGTATGAAGCCAGCATGCCGAGGGGCCTGCAGATGGCTCCGGGGTCTTGATCTGTCGATCTCATACCCGGCACGTATCAGATCGACACGATGCCCTCGGGCCTTGGCCAGATCAGGTCGACTTCTTACGCCGGGCGTATGAAGGCCCTCGACCGGCAGCGCCGTAAGCCGAGCTCAGGCGCCGAGCGCCCTCGAGAAGGCACGTTCCAGCTTGGCCAGGTCGGCGGCGCGATCGTTGCCGAGGCGGAGCCGGAGGATCGGCAGGTCGTGCGAGGCAATGGCGCCGGCATCGCCCTGGGCCTGCGCGTCGATGAGCCCGCCGAACGTGTACGGCCAGCCGGGGATCTCGCGATCGAGGGGATGAGCGGAGGTCAGTTGGACGAACCAGCCGATCGGGGCGCCGCCCTTGTGGAGCTGGCCCGTGGAATGCAGGAACCGCGGCCCGTAGCCGGCGGTGGTTGCGAGGCCCGTCCGGTCGCGGACGAGGGCGCGAATCCGCTCGAAGCTCGCATCCGTGTCGTCCCCCGGGGCAATGAAGGCCTGGATCGCGACATATCCGCCCGGGCGAGAATCGCTCGCTCGCTGGCAGCCGGCGAGCCCGGCCCGCACCAACTCGACGAGCGCATCAGCGGCGACCGCTTCGATGTCGATTGCTCGCAATCCATCGGCGCCGCCCGTCTCGCCGTCGTGACCAGCGCCGGAGGCGGGATCTGCCGATGTGCCCGCGGAGCGACCCTTCGCGGCGAGCAGCTGGCGGGTCAGCTCCTTGGCTTCCTCGACGTTCGGCTGGTCGAACGGATCGATGCCCAGCACCGCGCCCGCGATTGCCGTTGCCACCTCCCAGCGGACGAACTCGGCGCCCAGGTCCATGGGGTCATCGAGGGTCAGCCGGATGACCGGATGCCCGGCTGCGGACAGGGCATCGAGGAGCCCGTTCGATGGATCGGCCGAGTCGGCCAGGGCCATCGTGACGAACACGCGATCCGCGGCGTACGCGTCGGCGGCACCGATCGGTTCGCGGTCGACCGGCACGATCCCGATGCCGTGCTTGCCGGTGGATTCGGCGATCAGCTGCTCGGCCCAGGCCCCGAAGCTCGCGAGGGCCGGATCCATGATGAACGTCAGCTTGTCCCGGCCCCGACGCGCCAGCTCGCCGAGCGCGATGCCAAGGAGGACCCCCGGATTGCGCTGCGGCTCCGGTTCGCGGCTGGCCGCGATCATCGTCGAGGCGGAGGCGAGGAGCGGATCGAGGTCCAGCCCGATGAGTGATGCGGGGACCAGCCCGACATAGGACAGGGCGGCATAGCGCCCGCCGATGTCCGGCGGGTTCAGGAATACCTCGCGGAGGGCGTCGTGATGCGGGATGGCATCGACGCTCCTGCCGGGATCGGTGATCGCGACGATGAACTCGCCGGGCTGCTGCGACGAGCCGGCGACCGCAAGCGCGTCGGCGACCCGCGCCCAGGCATCGGCGAGGAAGGCCAGCGGTTCGGTCGTGGTGCCGGACTTCGAGGCCACGATCCACAGGGTCGAGAGGGGATCGAGGTCGTCCACGATCGCGGCCACCGCCGCGGGATCCGTCGAATCGAGGACCCGCAGGTCGAGGTAGCCATCGGCGGTGCCAAAGGTCCGATGCAGGACCTCCGGGGCAAGGCTCGAGCCGCCCATCCCCATCACGACCGCCGTCCGGAACCCGGCCACGCGGATGCCATCGCCGAAGCCCTCGAGAGCCGCGATCTGATCGGTGAAGTGGGCCGGCGCATCGAGCCAGCCGAGGCGATCGGCGATCGAACGCTGGACGTCGGGATCATCGGACCAGAGGGTCACGTCGCGGTCCATCAGGCGCTGGGCCCAGTTGTTGCGTCGCGCGTGATCGGCCACGGCCATCACGCCTTCCTCGTCCGCTGACGACAGGCGAATTTCGAATTCGGCGCTCATGACTCCACCTCTGTCGCAGCTTCCGGGTCGTCCTGGGACCGCACGGCAAGTCTACCCGCGAGCGCGGATCGGCCTGATTCCGGACCGATCACGCGACGTATGCTGCAACCCGCGCGTGCATGGACATTTGAGGGGGCGGAACATGGTTGCAGCCACGGCCGACATGCCTGGAGGTCCGGGCGGATCCGGCTACCCGGTCCACCTGACGATCGATCGAAACCAGACGATCAATCGCCTCTGGGGCATCCCGTTCTTCGGCCTGCTGGTCCGGTGGATCCTGCTCATCCCGCACTGGCTCATCCTGGGCGTCCTCGGGTTCCTCGGCGCGCTCTCGGTCCTGATCTCCTGGATCCCGGTCCTGTTCCTCGGACGGATGCCGGCGATGCTGTTCGACCTGTACGCGATGACCTACCGCTGGGCTGTCCGCGTGGTCGCCTACGCGGTGCTGATGACCGACGCGTATCCCCCGTTCTCACTCAGCACGCCATACGGCGTGGACCTGATCGTCGAGCCTCGATCGAGCATCAACCGGCTGTGGGGCATCCCCTGGTTCGGCTTGCTTATTCGCGAGATCGCCTTGATTCCGCAGCTCATCGTCCTCTTCTTCCTGGGGATCGCGGTCTACGTCGTGATGCTCGTCGTGTGGATCCCGGTCCTCGTGAACGGGCGGTTCCCCCAGGTCGGCTATGACCTGTTCGGTGGCTATCTGCGAATGACCTCGCGCGTATCGCTCTGGCTCCTGCTGATGCCGATGCCGTACCCGCCGTTCGGTCCGAGCGAATAGCCGAGGGCCCGCGCGGCCGCCGCGTGCCGCCTGGCGGCGAAGACCAGGGTTCGGCGGCGCAGGTCAGGTGCGTGCCGTGGACCGCGCGGCGCGCCTCAGGCCTCGTCGGCCTCGATGGCGAGGACCTTATTCAGGCGACGAACGTGCCGCGGTTCGCCCGAGAAGGTCGCACCCAGGAACGCCAGTGCAGCCTCGAAGGCCGGCTCCGAGCCGATCACGCGTGACCCGAGGGTGAGCACGTTCATGTCGTCGTGCTCCACGCCCTGGTGCGCGGAGTAGGTGTCGTGGCAGACGGCAGCGCGGACGCCGCGGATCTTGTTCGCGGCGACCGACGCGCCGACCCCGGATCCGCAGATGAGGATCCCGCGGTCGACCTCACCGTCGCGGACGACGTGGCCAAGCCGCGCGGCGAAATCGGGGTAGTCGTCGTTGGGATCGGACCCGTCGCCGCCGAGATCGACGAGGTCGTGGCCGAGGCCGGCGGCCCCGACCCGGCGGATGAGTTCATCCTTCAGCGCGGCACCGGCATGGTCGGCAGCGAACCCGATCCGCATCGCGGTCAGTGCCCCGAGCCCCGGGACAGCCCCGAAGGCTGGTGGCCCGGGTCGAGCGTCGGGATGCGGCCTCGAAGCTCGCGCGCGGCAACCCGTCGGGCAACGTCGGTCACCCGTTCAACGGTGAATCCGAAGGCATCGAAGATGGTCTGTGCCGGCGCCGAGGCGCCGAAGTGGTCAAGGCCGATGATCGCCCCGTCGTCGCCGGCATAGCGCTCCCACCCGAGGGACACGCCCATCTCCACCGTGACCCGCGCCCGGACGGCCCGGGGCAGGACCGATTCTCGGTAGCCCTCGTCCTGGACATCGAACCGCTCCCAGCAGGGGAGTGACACCACCCGCGCCGGCGTCCCCTCCGCCTCGAGGGCCGCGGCCGCGCCCATCGCGAGCTGCAGCTCGGAACCGGTCGCAATGAGGATGATCGCCGGGACCCCGCCCGCTGCCTCGTTGGACGCCGGCCGCAGGACGTACCCGCCGCGCCGAAGCCCATCGCGCGCCTTTTCCGTCGTCCCGGGCAGCGTCGGCAACTTCTGTCGGGTCAGCGCCAGGGCCACGGGGCCATCGCGCCGTTCCACGGCCAGCGCCCAGGCCGCGGCTGCCTCGTTGGCATCGCCGGGCCGGACGAACCACAGGTTCGGGATGGCGCGCAGGGCCGCGTAGTGCTCGACCGGCTGGTGGGTCGGCCCATCCTCCCCGAGGCCGACCGAATCGTGGGTCCAGACGTAGATCACGTGGAGGCCCGAGAGGGACGCCAGCCGAACCGCGCCTCGCATGTAGTCGCTAAAGGTCAGGAACGTGGCCGCGTAGGGGATGAACCCGCCGTGGTACGCGATGCCGTTGGCAACGCCGCCCATCGCATGTTCGCGGACGCCGAAGCGCAGGTTGCGCCCCGCAAGCTCGACCTCGAAGTCGCCCGCACCCTTGATGTCAGTCAGATTGGACTCGGACAGGTCGGCGGCCCCGCCGAACAGCTCCGGGACGGGCTCGGCCAGCGCCGCGATCGCCTGTTGGCTGGCCTGGCGGGTGGCGAAGTCCTCGCCGAGCGCGTAGGTCTGGAGGCCCCCATCCCAGCCGTCGCGCAGGGTTCCGTCCAGTCGCCGCCGCAGCTCCGCCGCCTCGGCTGGGAATGCGTCCGCGTAGCGGGACATGCGGCCCTCCCATTCGGCGACCAGCGCGTCACCTTCGGGAATGGCCGCCCGGAACACATCGAGCGCCTCGTCCGGGACGAGGAACTGGGCGTCCGGATCCCAGCCGTAGGCCTCCTTGGCCAGGCGGACCTCGTCGGGGCCGAGGGGAGCGCCGTGGGCTTTCTGGGTGTCCTGCTTGTTCGGGCTCCCGAAGCCGATGTGCGTCCGGACCGCGATGATCGACGGCCGGGCATCGCGGTGCGCCTCGGCGATTGCCGCGGCGATCGCCCCGACGTCGTTGCCGTCCTCGACCCGGGCGGTCTGCCAGCGATACGCCTCGAACCGGGCGAGGACGTCCTCGGACCAGGCCATGTCCGTCGGGCCGTCGAGCTGGATGTGGTTGTCGTCATAGAGCACGACGAGCTTGCGGAGCATGAGGTGGCCGGCCAGGCTGGCGGCCTCGGAGGCGATGCCTTCCTGGAGGTCCCCGTCGCTGGCCAGGGCATAGGTCCAGTGGTCGACGATGTCGTGGCCGGGCCGGTTGAATTCGTGCGCAAGCCGGCGCTCCGCGATCGCCATGCCGACCGCGTTCGTGAAGCCCTGCCCGAGCGGTCCGGTGGTCGCCTCCACCCCCGAGGTAAGGCCGTACTCGGGATGGCCCGGCGTCCGCGAGCCCCACTGCCGGAACGACTTCAGGTCGTCGAGGGTCACGTCGTATCCGGTCAGGTGGAGGAGCGAATACAGGAGCATCGAGGCGTGGCCGGCCGACAGCACGAACCGATCGCGATCCGGCCAGTCCGGATGGGTCGGAGCGTGGCGCAGGAACCGGGTCCACAGGGCATACGCCATCGGCGCCGCGCCCATCGGCGCGCCGGGATGTCCGGAGTTCGCCTTCTGTACGCCGTCGATCGACAGCGTGCGAATGGTGTTGATCGCGAGCCGTTCGAGGTCGGGGGTCAGGTCAGGCATCGCGCTGATCCTACCAACGCAGCGACTGCCCCGATACCATGGCCACATGCCCGCCGGATCGAAGCCTCGCGTCCTCGTGCTCGGCGACCTCGTCCTCGATGTCGTCCTGGCGCCGGAACGGCCCATCGAGAGCGGCACCGACGTGCCCGGCATCGTCGGGATCCGGCAGGGTGGCTCGGCCGCGAACACCGCCCGCTGGCTCGCCCGCCTCGGCATCGATGTCCAGCTCGTCTGTGCCGTCGGTCGCGACGGCGCGGGTCGCAGCCTCGTCACGCAACTGGACGCCGATGGCGTCCGGGTACGAGCGGCGCGCATTGCCGGTCAACGCACCGGCCGCGTCGGGGTGCTGGTCGCGCCGGGCGGGGAGCGCTCGTTCGTGGCAGACCGACGCGCGGCCCTCGCGCTGCGCCCGGATCACCTCCGGGATGAGTGGTTTGCGCGCCTCGACCTCGTGCACGTCCCGGCCTACTCACTCATGGGCGAGCCGATCGGAGCCGCCGCGAGGGCTGCGGTGGCGAACGCCCGCGCGGCCGCCGGCGCGGGGGTTTCCCTCGACCTGTCGTCCATCGGTCCATTGCTCGCGGAAGGGCGCCGCGCCGCCCGGGAGCTCGTCGCGTCGGTGACGCCCGACATCCTGTTCGCGACCGAGACCGAGGTGGAAGCCTTCCTCGGGCGCAATGCCGGCGACGGGATCCTCGAGCACGCGGCGATCGCCGTGATCAAGCGTGGGTCACGCGGCGCGCGCGTCCTGGCGCGCGGGACGGCCGTCGAGCCCATCCGTTTCGACGTCGCGACGCCGCAGGTCAGCGCGGCCGATACGACCGGAGCCGGTGACGCCTTCAGCGCCGGCTTCATTGCCGGCTGGCTGACGGCGCTTGCCGCGGGCCGACAGGTCCCCGACGCCCTGCATCGCGCGACCGTCGCCGGGCACCGAGCGGCGGCCCGTCACCTGTCGACATCGAAGCAGGAGCTCCCGCCCGGATGACCGCGTCGCTGCATGACCGCCTCACGATCCACCCGGACGTCGACCAGGCGCTCGCGACCGGGCGGGCCATCGTTGCCCTTGAATCGACGCTCATCAGCCACGGCCTGCCATACCCCCAGAACGTGGACGTGGCGCGCGCGTCCGAGGCTGCCGTCCGCGAGGCGGGTGCGATCCCGGCCACGATCGCGATCCGGGACGGCCGGATCCTCGTCGGGCTGGACGATGCCGCCCTCGAGGAACTGGCCACGGCACCTTCGGGCAGCGTCCTCAAGGCGGCGCGTCCCAGCCTCTCGGCTGCACTCACGCGCAAAGGCTGGTCGGCGACCACGGTCTCGGCAACGATGATCGCGGCGCACGCCGCCGGCATCCGGGTCTTCGCGACCGGCGGGATCGGCGGGGTCCATCGCGGAGCGCTCGGTGGTCCCGACGCCGTGCATCCGCCGACGTTCGACATCTCGTCCGATCTCGAGGAGCTCGCGAAGACGCCGATGATCGTCGTCTGTGCCGGCCCGAAGGCCATCCTCGACGTTCCCGCCACGCTCGAGGTCCTCGAGACGCGCGGGGTCCCGGTCGTGGCCGTCGGCCAGGCGGATCTCCCGGGATTCACCGCTCGTTCGGCGGGCATTCGCGCTCCGTGGAGCGTTCCCGACGTCCCCGCGGCGGCGGCGCTCGCCGAAGCGCATCTGGCCCTCGGCCTCGGCGGCGGGATCGTCATCTGCGTGCCGGTTCCGGCCGACGTCGCCCTGCCCGATGACATCGCCCGCGCCGTCGCTGAGCGGGCCGCCCGCGAGGCCGACGAGGCCGGCGTCCACGGCCCGGCCCTCACGCCGTGGCTGCTGGCGCGCATTGCCGAGATCACCGATGGCGCGTCGATCCGGGCCAACACCGCCCTGATCATCAACGACGCCCGGGTGGCTGGGGAGATCGCGGTCATGCTGGCGCACGTGCCGCGATGATCGAGTTCCTGCTCGGCAATCTCGTCATCGTGGCGATCCTGATGTCGGCCCTGTGGGTGGTGTCGATCGTCGTTCGCGACGCCTCGATCGTCGACATCTTCTGGGGCGTGGCCTTCGTCGCCATCGTCTGGGCCCAGTACGCTCGCGCCTGGACGCTTCAGGGCCCTGCCTGCCTGCCGGAGCAATGCGACGCCGGTGCGTATCCGCCGGCAACTGCACTGATCGTTCCGATCCTGGTCACGATCTGGGGCCTGCGTCTGGCCGTCTACCTCGCATGGAGAAACCTGGGCAAGGGTGAGGACCAGCGCTACGTCCGGATGCGCGAGCGGATCGGCCCGCGGTTCCCGCTCATCAGCCTGGTCGTGGTGTTTCTGCTCCAGGCGTTGCTCGCCTGGGTCGTTGCGTTGCCTGCCCAGGTCGCGACCGCGATGATTCCGGTCGAGGCACCAGTGGCCCTGGCCGGCTTCGGACTCTGGACCCTGGGCCTCGTGTTCGAGACGGTCGGCGATCTCCAGCTCGCGAGCTTCAAGCGCGATCCCGCGAACCGAGGCCAGGTCATGGATCGCGGCCTGTGGCGATACACCCGCCACCCGAACTACTTCGGCGATTTCTGCGTGTGGTGGGGCATCTTCCTGATTGCCGCCTCGATCGGCGCCTGGTGGACCGTGATCGGGCCGGTCGTGATGTCGATCCTGCTCATCCGCGTGTCGGGCGCGGGCCTCCTCGAGCGGACCATCGGCGAACGCCGGCCTGGCTATGCCGAATACGCGCGGCGGACCAGTGGCTTCTTTCCACGGCCCCCACGTCCGTGACCGCATCGATCCCGCCCTTCGCCATCGAGGTCGACGCGGTTCGTCGTGTCTACGCGGCCAAGCCCGCGCCGGTCGTCGCGCTCGAGGGCATCGACCTGCGGGTCGAACCGGGCGAGTTCTTCGGCCTCCTCGGCCCGAACGGCGCCGGCAAGACCACGCTCATCAAGATCCTCACGACGTTGCTGCTGCCCTCGTCGGGCCAGGCTCGGGTCTTCGGCTTCGATGTCGAGCGGGATACCAGCAAGATCCGCCGGATCATGAACATGGTCGCGGGTGGCGAGCAGTCCGGGTACGGGATCCTGACCGTCCGCGAGCAGCTCTGGATGTTCACCCAGTTCTACGGACTCACCGGCGGCGATGGCTGGCGGCGCGTGGACGAACTCATCGAGGCGGTCGGCCTCGCGGAGCAGCGGCTCCAGCGGGTGAGCACGCTCTCGACCGGGCAGCGCCAGAAGATGAACCTCGCGCGCGGCCTGCTCAACGACCCGTGGATCCTGTTCCTCGACGAGCCGACCCTCGGCCTCGACGTGTCCGCTGCGCGGTCCCTGCGCGAGCTGATCGTGGACTGGAAGCGGGCCGTGCCCGGCCGGACGATCCTCATCACCACCCACTACATGGCCGAGGCGGACGAACTGTGCGATCGCATCGCGATCGTCGATCGGGGGCGGATCCTGGCCATCGGTTCGCCAGCGGACCTCAAGCGTCGCGTCCAGCGCGAATCGATCTTCCGGCTCGAGCTCGACCATCTCGATGGCGGCGCCGCGTCGATCGCGAGCCTGCCCGGCGTCGTTTCCGCGAGCGAGGCCGCGGCCTCGCCGGACGACACGGCCCGCCAGACCGTGGTCATGAACCTGGTCCTCGAGGACGATGGCGCCCTCGGCCAGGTCGTCGGTGCCCTGGCGCGAACCGGATCCGAGATCCTGGGCCTGCGCAAGTCCGAGCCGACACTCGAGGACGTCTTCGTCGAGCTCGTCGGTCGTGGCTTCGCCGAGAGCGACGTGGACCCGGTCGAGGTTCCGTCCTGATGGCCGTGCCGATCGACTTCGTCGGGCGTTCCGGGGCGGGCCCGCGCGAGGCCGCCGACTGGAG
>SCTE01000396.1 GCA_004298915.1 Chloroflexota bacterium
GTCCATGGCCATGTGAAACTCCGCACTGGTGGCCAACAAAAGTCCGCACTTCAACGGTGGAATCGGACGCGTAGGGCGAGCCTGCAGCCGGTAGGCTGAGGCAGCCCTGGCGTTCGCCAAGAGGGTACGGACGTTCCCCTGGGGTGGGATGGTGGTGTTGTCGAATCCACCCACCACCCCGGAGGAACAGTACCCGTTGAAGAACGCGAGGCAGCAATTGGACATCATCAACGCCTATCGAGAGTTGGGTAGCTACCGGGCCGCGGCGCAGGTGTGCGGCACGACCGACAAGACGGTCAAGCGAGTCGTGGAGAGGCAAGAGGCGGGAGCGCCGCTGACCCGGCGGCCCCGTGCCCTGCGGCGGAACACCGACGAGGTGGTGGCGGTCATCGAGGGGAAGGTGAAGGCGACCGACGGGAAGATCACGGCCAAGCGGCTGTTGCCGGCGGCGCTGGCGGCCGGATACCAGGGCTCGGCGCGCAACTTGCGGCGGGCGGTGGCTCAGGTCAAGGCTGGCTGGCGGCGGGAGCGACGCAGCTACCGGCCCTGGGTGCCGGCATGTGGTCAGCACCTGGTTATCGACTGGGGGGAGACGGTCGGAGGGCTGCGGATGTTCTGCGCGGTGCTGGCCTGGTCGCGGTACCGATTCGTGCGCTTCGCCAGCGACCAGACGCGGGCGACGACGCTGCGGCTGCTGGCCGAGTGCTTCGAGGAGTTGGGGGCGGTGCCGGCGGTGGTGCTGGCCGACCGGATGGCGTGCCTCAAGAACGGGGTGGTGGCCAACGTGGTCGTGCCCCACCCGGACTACGTCCGGTTCGCGGCTCACTTTGGGTTCAAGCCCGACTTCTGCGAGGCGGCCGACCCCGAATCGAAGGGAGTGGTCGAGAACCTGGTCGGCTACGCGAAGTCCGATCTGGCTGTCCCGGCCGAGGGGTGGGGCGGGCGCCTGCCGGATGCCAACCGGGCGGCCATCGTCTGGGGCCTGGAGGTCAACGGCCGTGTCCACAGCGAGATCGCCGCGATACCTGCCGACCGGCTGGAGCAGGAGCGAACGCTGATGGGACAATTGCCCAGCCTGCGGCCGGCCCAGGGCGGCGAGCAGCGTAAGGTCGACCGCCTGCAGACGGTCCGCCTCAGCTCGGCGCGCTACTCGCTACCCCAGAGTTGGGTGGGCAAGTGGGTCGAGGTGGCGGTGGCGGGCGAGGAGGTGATCATCTCCCACGATGGCCGCGAGATCGAACGCCACCCGTTGATGGCTCCAGGCGAGATCTCGATCAAGGACGAGCATTACCCTGGCGCCACCCGGCGCCCGCTGCGGGCCATCCGGGTGCAGACCGGGACCGAGCGGGCGTTCATCGCGCTGGGGCCGGTGGCCGAAGCGTTCCTGCGCTCGGCCGCGGCAGCGGGGACCTCGCGGCTGGCCGCCGAGCTGGCCGACAT
Organism: Chloroflexota bacterium; assembly: GCA_004298915.1. GTDB lineage: Bacteria > Chloroflexota > Limnocylindria > Limnocylindrales > CSP1-4 > UBA5189. The sequence continues at coordinate 1,441 of SCTE01000396.1, forward strand.
CGTGACCCTGGAGATGAGCTGGGGCCGCGACAACCTGCTCGCGGCCCTGGAGCGGGCCACTCGGTTCCGGCGTTTTAAGGCCGAGGACGTCCGCTCCATCCTGGAGGCCGGGCCGGCGGCGCCCAACCCGGCCCCCGCCGGGGCCACCCTGGACCTCGGCCTGCCCCAGGCCCAGGTCCGGCCGCTGAGCGCCTACGCCCTGGAGGCGATCTCGTGAGCGCCCCCGCCCCGGCTCTGGCCCCGGACCTCGTCGCCGGGCTACGCCGCCTCAAGCTGAGCCGGATGCGCTCTATCGCGCCCGAGATCTGCCAGACCGCCAAGGTTCAGCGCTGGGCTCCTGACGAGCTGCTCCGCACCCTGATCGAGGCTGAGCTCGCCGCCCGCGACGACTCCAACTATCGCAACCGCCTCAAGGCCGCCGGCTTCCCGCTGGCCAAGAGCCTGGACCAGTTCAAGGTCCAGGCCTCCTCCATCCCACAGCCCACCTTCGACTACCTCGCCTCCCTGGAGTGGATCCGCGCGCCCGAGAACCTCTGCCTTGTCGGTCCCGCCGGCACCGGCAAGTCCCACCTCCTGGTCGCCCTCGGCCACGCCGCCGTGGCCGCCGGACACCGTGTCCGCTACTTCGCCGGTGCCGACCTCATCGAGGCCCTCTACCGCGGCCTCGCCGACAACTCGGTCGGCAGGCTCATCGACGGTCTGCTCCGCTGCGACCTGGTCATCTGCGACGAACTCGGGTTCGCGCCTCTCGACTCGACCGGCACCCAGCTCCTCTTCCGCTTCGTCGCCGCCGCCTACGAGCGCCGCAGCCTGGCCATCGCCAGCCACTTCCCGTTCGACCAGTGGGGCACCTTCATCCCCGAGCAGACCACCGCGACCTCCCTGCTCGACCGCCTCCTCCACCATGCCGTCGTCGTGGTTACCGAGGGCGAGTCCTTCCGCATGCGCGAGGCCCGCGCCCGAGGAGGTCGCCGCTCAGCCCGGGCTTGAACAGCCTCCGGGGTGCGGACTTTGAGTTGGCCATAACCGCGGATATTCAGTTGGCCATTGACACTCACGTTGGCGCGTGGCGGCCTGACGAAGCA
>SCTE01000397.1 GCA_004298915.1 Chloroflexota bacterium
CGCCGGTCTGCTGCGGCTGGGCTTTGAGGGCTTCGTTCCCGCGACCGCCCACGCGGCGCTCGAGGTCCTCGAGCGGTCCGGCGCTCCGATCGTCGGTGCGGAGGCCGTCGTGATCGGCCGATCGCCGGTGGTCGGCATGCCCGTCGCGTTCATGCTTGCCAAGACCGGGGCAACCGTCACCGTCTGCCACTCCCGGACGCGCGACCTCGCGGCCCATACCCGGATGGCGGACATCGTCGTCGTGGCCGCCGGGCATCCCGGGCTCGTGACCGGCGACATGCTCAAGCCCGGCGCCGTGGTCATCGACGTCGGCATCAACGTGGTCGACGGCCATCTCGTCGGCGACGTTGACTTCGCGTCGGCACGTGAGGTTGCCTCGGCGATCACGCCGGTGCCGGGCGGCGTCGGCCCGCTGACCAACGCCCTGCTACTCGCCCACCTCGTCCGCGCGGCCCAGAAGCAGGTCGCGGCACGCTCGTCGAACGTTCCCAAGACCCGACCGCGGGCGGCCCCCACCGCCGGCACGCCAGGAGACGCATGAGTTTTCCGTCCGACCTCGATATCGCCAGGTCCGTCACACCGCGACCGATCCTCGACATCGCCCGGGACCTCGGGCTGCGCGAGGACGAGGTCGAGCCATATGGCTTCACGAAGGCGAAGATCCGCCTGTCCGCGATCGAGCGACTCGAGTCCGAGCGACCTCGCGGCAAGTACGTCGTGGTCACCGGCATCACCCCGACGCCCCTTGGCGAGGGCAAGAGCACGACGACCGTGGGTCTGGCCCAGGCCCTCAACAAGATCGGTCGGAAGGCCGCGGTCTGCATCCGGCAGCCGAGCCTCGGACCGGTGTTCGGGATCAAGGGCGGGGCCGCGGGTGGCGGCTACAGCCAGGTCATCCCGATGGAGGACTTCAACCTCCACCTGACCGGCGACGTCCACGCGATCGGCGCGGCCCACAACCTCGGCGCCGCGTTCATCGACAACCACATCCATCACGGCAACACGCTCGGCATCGATGCCCTCGGCGTCCTGTGGCCGCGGGTCGTGGACATCAGCGATCGCGCGCTCCGCAAGGTGGTCATCGGCCTCGGCGGTCGCGATAACGGCTACCCGCGCGAGAACGAATTCGTCATCACCGTCGCGTCCGAGGTCATGGCGGTGCTCGCGCTCGCCCGTGACCTGCCCGACCTCCGAGCCCGCCTCGGCCGCATGGTCCTGGCGACGACGCGCTCCGGGGATCCCGTGACCGCCGAGGACCTGAAGGTCGCCGGCTCGATGGCCGTGCTGCTGACCGATGCGATCAAGCCGAACCTCCTCCAGACCCTCGAGGGGGGGCCCGCGTTCGTCCACTGCGGGCCGTTCGCCAACATCGCCCACGGCAACAACTCGATCCTCGCCGATCGGATCGCCCTGGCCACCAACGACATCGTCTGCACCGAGGCAGGTTTCGGCGCCGACATGGGCGCGGAGAAGTTCTTCGACATCAAGTGCCGCGCGTCCGGGATCCGGCCCGACGCCGCGGTCATGGTCGCCACGATCCGTGCCCTCAAGATGCATGGTGGCGTGGGCAAGATCGTCGCCGGCAAGCCGCTCGATCCGGCGCTCCAGCAGGAGAACGTAGACGCGGTCACGCGCGGCGCGCAGAACCTCGCAAAGCAGATCGAGAACGTGCTGCTGTTCAACGTGCCGGTAGTGGTGGCGATCAACGCGTTCCCCACCGACACCCCGGCCGAGGTAGAGGCGGTTCGCCAGGTCTCGCTCGCTGCAGGGGCGCGCGCCGCCGAACTGGCCAACAATTGGGCCGAGGGCGGCGCCGGGGCCACGGACCTTGCGGCCGCGGTCTGGGCTGCCGCCGAGGAGGGCGCCCCGAACTTCGAGTTCCTCTATCCGAACGAGATGGCGCTCGCCGACAAGATCGAGACGATCGCCACGAAGGTCTACGGCGCGGACGGGGTCGACTACCTGCCGGCGGCCAGGAAGCAGCTCGCCCAGTACGAGTCCCTCGGGTTCGGGCAC
>SCTE01000398.1 GCA_004298915.1 Chloroflexota bacterium
GTGGCCGCGATGCTCATCGAGGCGGCGACCGAGCCGTTCGTCCTGGTCCTGGCCGGGGCCGGGCTGCTGGCTGTCGCGCTCGGCGAGGTCCGCGACGGCCTGCTCATCCTCGTGGGCCTGCTGCCGATCGTCGGCGCGGACGTGGTCACCGAGTTTCGTGCCGAGCGCGCCCTGGATGCGCTGCGTGATGCCTCGGCCCCGACGGCCCGGGTCCGGCGCGACGGCACGGCGCGCGATGTCGCGGCCGCGGAACTCGTGCCCGGTGACGTGGTCCTCCTGCGCGTCGGCGACATCGTCCCGGCGGACCTCCGCATCGTCGCGACAGATCGCCTGCTCGTCGATCGAAGCGCCCTGACCGGGGAATCGATCCCCGAGCCGGCCCAGGTCGCGCCCGATCCGCCGGGGACGGTCCTGGCCGATCGGCGCGCCCTTGCCTATGCCGGGACGAGCGTCATCGGCGGATCGGGCGAGGGCCTCGTCGTCTCGATCGGTGCGGCCAGCGAGATCGGCCGGATCGCCGGCGGCCTGAAGGACCGCGTCGTTCGGCGGTCGCCGCTCCAGCACGAGCTCGATCGCCTCGTCCGGATCATGCTCGTCGTCGCGATCGCCCTCATCGCCATCGTCGCCGGGCTGGGATTCATCCGCGGCCAGACGATCGGCGAGAACCTCCTCGCGGGCATCTCGGCCGCGATCGCGGCGATCCCGGAGGAGCCCCCGGTGCTCCTGGCCGTGATCCTCGGCCTCGGGTCGTATCGGCTGCTCAAGCGTGGTGTGCTCGTCCGCAGGCTCAATGCCGAGGAGGTCCTCGGGGCCGTCAGCCTGATCATCACCGACAAGACGGGGACATTGACCCTCAATCGCCTCGAGGTGGCCACGGTCCGCACGGCGTCGGGAACCGTGGCGGATCCGACCGAGCGCCTCGCCATCCTCCTGGACGCGGTTCGTGCCGAGTCCGATGCCTGGGCGATCGGCGCCGGATCGCGCCCCGGCGCCTTCACCGCGTCCCTCCTGCGCGCGCTCGAGGCTGACGGCGTCGCACCGCGCCTCGATCGTCGCGACCTGGTGTCAGCGGACCCACCATCCAGCTCGCATCCCGTCTCGATGACCGTTGCACGCGAGGGCGAAAGGGTCCGCCACCTCGCGACCGGTGCCCCGGAGGCGGTCCTGGCGATGGACCCGGCGATCGACCGGCAGGCCCTCGCGGCCTGGGATGCCCAGATCGCCCTCGGCGCCGGCGCCGGCGAGCGCCTCATCGGCGTCGCCGCCGCCTGGGCCGGTGAGCCGTGGGTGATGCGTGGCCTGATCGGCTTTGCCGATCCGCTCCGCGACGGGATCGGGCCCGCGCTCCGGGAGGCCGAGGGTGCGGGGATCCAGACCATCGTCGTGACCGGCGATCACCCGGCAACCGCCGCGGCGATCGCTCGGGCGGCCGGCCTCGGTGACGAGCGGATCGTGACGGGCGCGGAACTCGCGACCTGGGATGACGCTCGGCTCGTCCGCGAATTGCCGTCGATCCAGGTCGTTGCCCGTTCGACGCCCGACCAGAAGGAGCGGCTCGTTCGCGTTGCCCGCGCCGCGGGGCAGATCGTCGCCGTCACCGGCGACGGCGTGAATGACGCTCCGGCGCTCCACAACGCGGACGTGGCCGTCGCGATGGGCAGCGGCACGGCCGTCGCCCGCGAGGCCGCGGACCTCGTCCTCGGCGACGACTCCTTCGTCACCCTGATGTTCGGGTTGCGCGAAGGGCGACGCCTCGTGGACAACATCCAGAAAGGCCTGGTGTTCCTCATCTCCACGCACCTGGCCTTCCTCGGGTTCGTGCTGCTGGCAACGATCGCGGGACACGGCCAGCCGCTCCTGCCGATCCAGATCCTGTGGATGGAGCTGTTCATCGACACGTCAACCTCCATCGCCTTCGAGCGGGAGCCAGGCGAGCCCGACGTCATGGAGCGCCCGCCTCGGCGGACCGGGGCGCCTCTCCTGCCGGCGTCGCTCCTCCTCCGAATCGCGCTGGCCGGTGGCTTCTCCGCCGCGGCAGCGCTCTGGCTGCTCCAGAACCAGCCCGGGAGCCCCGATCACGTTCGCTGGCTCGCCTTCACGGCCCTCGTGTGCGGCCAGGTCGTCCGCGCCTACGCCAACCGGACGCTCCGGATTCCGGTATTCAGGGTCGGCGCGAATCGGGTGCTGCTCGTGGGTGGAGTGGGCGTGATCCTGATCCAGGCCCTCATCCCGTTCGTGCCCGGCCTCGCCGACGCGTTCCGGGCCAGCCCACTCGACCCCGGGGAGTGGCTGCTGGTGGCCGTCGTGGCCCTCGCCCCGGCCATCCTCGCCGAGGTCATCCGATGGCGACGCCGGATGGTCTGGGTCGCCTGACGGGACCATTGGGGGCAGGGACGGGGCAGCGGTTCCCGGCTATCCTCCGCCAGATGTCACTCGTGTTCGACGGCCTCCACAAGCGATTCGACCGCATCCAGGCCCTCGACGGCCTGTCGCTCGAGATCCCGCAGGGCCACATCTACGGCTTCCTCGGGGCGAACGGCGCGGGCAAGACCACGACGATGCGGATCGCGCTCGGCGTGCTGCGGGCCGACAGCGGGACGTTGACCTGGGGCGGCGTGGATCATCGCCGGCTTCGCAGGGCGACCTGGGGCTACCTGCCCGAGGAGCGCGGGCTCTACCCGAAGATGACCGTCCTCGACCAGCTCGTGTTCTTCGGGCGCCTCCACGGCCTGCCGAAGGACGAAGCCGCCCGAACGGCGATGGCGTGGCTGACCCGGCTCCGGGTTCCCGACTTCGCGACGCGCCGGGCCGGCGAGCTCTCGAAAGGCAACCAGCAGAAGGTCCAGTTCCTGGCAGCCGTCATCCACGACCCTGAGATCCTGCTCCTCGACGAGCCGTTCACGGGCCTCGACCCGGTCAACGTGGTCCTCCTCCGCCAGGCCATCCTCGAGCTCAGGGCGCGGGGCAAGACCATCATCCTCTCGACCCACCAGATGGAGACGGTCGAGGCGATGTGCGAGTCGATCGCGATCATCGACAAGGGCCGGACCGTGATCGACGGCGCGCTTCGGGACGTGAAGCGCTCGACCGGCCGCCAGAGCGTCATCCTCGCGACCGAGATCGGCCAGAGCCTGACCTGGACCGGCGAGCTCCCGGGGGTCCGGGTCATCCGCCCGGGCATCGATCGGGTCGAGCTGGACCTGGATCCGGGAACGGAGCCCGACGCGGTCCTCGCGGCAGCCATGGCGCGGAACGTTCCGATCCGCCACTTCGAGGTCGCCGACCCGACGCTCGAGCAGGTCTTCATCGAGCTCGTCGGGCATCCGGCCGATACGGACTCGAGCCTGGCCCCGGTTCCAGAGGCGACCCGTGACGAACCCCGGACCGAGGATGCGTCCGTGCCCGAGAGTCCCGCAGCATGATCGACCGGCCGGCCGAGCGACCCGATCCGGTGCTGCCGAACACCGGCATCGTCGCCCGGCGCGAATTCACCGAGCGCGTCCGGAGCCGGCCCTACGCGGCCTCGACGGTCCTGCTCTCGCTCCTCGCGATCTTCGTCTCGTTCCTGCCGATCATCATCCGGCTGGTCGATCGCGATACGACGACATCGATCGCGATCGTTGCCGACGACGCCGAGCTTGCCCAGCGATCGGAATCGATCATGCGCGGCGTGCTCAGCACGACGGCCGGCGGCTCGCCCGATTCGTGGGTCTTCACCGTCGAGTCGGATCGGGACGCGGTCACGGCCGATGTCGGCGAAGGTCGCTATGACGGGGCCCTGTTCGCGACCCGGGACCCGAGCGGTCGCCTCGACTTCACGTTCCTGACCGGCCAGGGACTCGGTGCGGATCGGACGCAGTTCGTCGCCATCGGGACCTTCGCCGTCGCCTTCCTCGAGTGGACGGATCTCGTGAATCCATCGGGCGACGTCCCGTTCCTCCCGCCGACCCTCAACGTCCTCGCGGGGGCGGGCCCGAACGCGGGCGGCGTCCCCCTGGCCGCCACCGAGATCGCGAGCCGCCAGCTCCTCGGGACCGTGCTCATCGTGATCCTGTTCCTGACGATGACGATCTACGGCATGTGGGTCGCGGCCGGGGTGGCTGCCGAGAAGGAAACGCGGGTCATGGAGCTGCTGATCAGCGCGGCGTCGCCTCGCCAGCTGGTCCTCGGCAAGGTCGTCGGCATCGGGCTCGCCGGTCTCGTCCAGTACATCGCGATCCTCGTCCCGGCGGTCCTCGCGCTCGCCGTCCAGCGCCCGATCGGGGAGGCCCTGGGCCTTGGTTCCTCGATCAACCCGCCCCTGTCGGGCATCACCCCCGGGTTCCTCCTGGCGTATGGATCGTTCTTCGTCCTCGGGTTCACGCTCTACGCCCTGATCTACGCGGCGGCCGGCTCACTCGTGAGCCGTGTCGAGGACCTCCAGGTCATCGCCCTGCCCATGAGCCTCCTCGGGATCGCCGGGTACATCCAGGCCGTCCTGGCCCTGTCGGGCGGGCTGTCGGGATTCATCCGGGTGGCCTCGTTCATCCCGTTCTGGAGCCCGTTCGTGATGTTCACGCGGCTGACCGTCGGGCGCGTGGAGCCGTGGGAGCTCGTCCTGGCGTACGGGCTGCTGCTCCTGTCGATCGGCCTCGTCGCCGCGCTGGCCATCCGCGTCTACTCGGCCGGCGTGCTCCTGTACGGCCAGCGGCCGGGACCGCGCCGGATCCTGCGCGCCGTGATCAACCCGAACGCCTGATCCGGGGGCCGGACAGGGACGCCGCCGCGCGCCCGCCCGGCGGCGTCATCGCGGAACAGTGGTCAGCCGATCAGGCCGGGGCCGGTGGATCCGATCCATCGCCCCCGCCAGGCTCGAGATCGTCGAGCCCGAGCGGCAACCGCCGGATCACCGCGAGGACCGGGGCACTGGCGGCCCGTCCGTCCGCGTCGTGGGCGGACATGGCGTCATCGGGTGTCGCGGGGGCATCCCGCGCGCCGTCACCGCTCGCCGGGATGAACTTCCAGAGGCGGCTCCGGATTCCGGGCAGGTACGGTCCGGAACGATGGCGGGCCAGGACGCCGGCGAGACCCTGGGCGACGACGGCGTCGAACAGCGCCTTGCCCTCGCCCGGAATGGCCGGGACCGTGAGGACCTCGTCGCCGGGCCGCAGCGTCCGTCGCAGGGCCTGACGCCGACGTTCGAGCGGCTGGCCGAGGAGCGACACGCCGTCGAGGTGGAGCAGGTCGAACGCCAGGAAGGCGACGGGCCGGCCGGGCGCGCCGGACAGCCTGCGGCCAAGTTCCGCGGGATCGGCCGACCCGGTGGCATCGGCGACCACGAGTTCCCCGTCCAGCACCGCCGATCGCGCCGCGACACGGACCCCCAGCCCCGACAGTTCCGCGGGGACGCTCGGGAGCGGGCTCCCGTCCAGCTGGCGGAACTCGACATCGCCGCCGCCCGCCGTCGCGGCCGGGCCGACGATCGCGAGGACGCGGAGGCCACCCCACGAGGGCTCGAACAGGTGGTCCGCCGAGTCGAACGGATCGGTCACGGTCCTGGCGAGCATCGGCCGCAGGGTCGCCGGCGGATTCGGCAAGGCAGGCTCGAGCCGCAGCGAAAGCTGGTCGGTCATCGCGCGCCGATGGTAGCCGGTAGACTCCGGAAGGACCTCCCGCTGATCCCGCACGGAGTATCGCCTTGCCTTCGACCGACACGCGCGACCTCGTCCCGGACGACCTCTACCGGCTGCAGGTCCCGACCGATCCTCGCCTCGCACCGGACGGTCGATCGATCGTCTGCAAGGTCAAGACGTCCTCGCCGGCCCACGACGCCTATCGCTCCGCGATCTGGCGCGTGCCGCTCGACGCGTCCGGCGCGGCATCGGGGGCCCCGGAGCGCATCACGATCGGCGTCCGGACCGACGGCCGTGCCCGCTTCGCGCCGGATGGCCGGACGCTGGCGTTCTTGAGCGATCGTCGGACGGTTGTCGAGGAGGAGCTGGGCAGGCCGCGGGATCGGGAGGATGCGTCCCAGGTCCATCTCCTGCCGCTGGATCGCCCAGGCGAGGCGCGGCGCCTGACGAACCTGCCGCGCGGGGTCGATGACTACGCGTGGTCGCCGAATGGGACGCAACTCGCCGTCATTTCCGCCTCGCGCGGCGCGGATCACGCGACCGACGACCGGCTGCGCCGCCGCCTCAAGGATCCGGGTCCGGACAAGCCACCGACGAGCGATTACTGGTTCTTCGATCGACTCGGCTACCAGTTCAACGGCGCCGGCGTGATCTCGGTCCGAACGCCGCATTTGTGGGTCGTCGAGGTAGCGACCGGCGCTGCCCGGCGACTGACCGACCTGGCGTCGGGCGTGTCCGGTCCCGCCTGGTCGCCGGACGGCACGCGCATTGCCGTGAGCGCGGGCCGGGCGCGCGATCACGATCTGTCCTCCGAGACCCGGGTCCTCGTCGTCGATGTGGCGACCGGAGCCCAGACACCGGTCGCCGCGCATCGCAACGGCTACTTCTACGGCACGACCTGGCTCGGCGATGGGGCCGAGCTGGCGGTCCTGGGCGGTGACATGCCGCATGCCGGCTATCGGGCCGACATCTGGGTCTTCCCGGCCGATGGGTCCGACGCCGGCGACGGTCGCAACATCTCTGGGCGCCACGACATCATGCCGGGCGCCGGGATGAACAGCGACGTGACCGTGGGCGAGGATGCGCGCCTCATCCCGAGCATCGACGGCGGGGCGGTCTTCTTCACCGCCCCGATCGCGGGATCGTACGAAGCCTGGCGGATCTCCCTCGACGACGGCGGCCTGGAACGGGTCACCCACGGTCAGCACTACGTGTCCGGAATCGATGTTCTCGAGCGCCCGGATGGGAGCGTCCTCATCGGGGCGATCCGTTCGACGCCCACCGAGTTGCCCGAGCTGCATACAGCACGAATCGCGAAGGTCCGTGGCACGACGGGTCCGGGCGCGGACCTCGGGAAGGTCTCGACCTTCAACGCCGACCTCGCGGGCGAGGTCGAGCTGCGGCCGGCGGTCGAACGGTCCGTGACCGTCGATGGCCGCGCGATCCAGGGCTGGCTCATTCCGGCCGGACCCGGGAAGCGACCGGTCGTGGTCCAGATCCATGGCGGGCCGCACACCCTGTATGGGTGGTCGCCGTCGCTCGAATTCCAGATCCTCGCGGCGGCGGGGATCTCGGTCTTCTACTGCAACCCCCGCGGGTCCGAGGGCTACGGGCTCGACTTCAACGAGGCCAACCTGGCCGATTGGGGCGACGGGCCGATGAAGGACGTCCTCGCCGGCGTGGACGCGCTGGTCCGCGACGGACTCGCCGATCCGGATCGGCTCGGGGTGACCGGCGGGTCGTACGGCGGCTACCTGACCAACTGGATCATCGCCCACGACCAGCGCTTCCGCGCCGCGCTCGCCGCCCGATCGGTCAATGACATGACGATGCTCATGCTGACCGGCGATCTCGGCGGCACGGATTGGGCGAAGATGGAGCTCGGCGCCTATCCATGGGAGGACCCGGAGCTCTTCCGTCGCCTCTCGCCGCTGACCTACGCCGCGAACATCCGGACGCCCCTGCTGCTCCAGCACTCCGAGCAGGACCTGCGGACGACGATCGGCCAGGCCGAGGCGCTCTTCTCGGTCCTGCGCAAGCATCGTCGCCCGGTCCGGATGATGCGGGTCCCGGGCGAATCACACGAGCTGACGCGATCGGGGACGCCATTCCGACGGGCCGAGAACCTCGTCCAGGTCCGCGACTGGTTCGCCCACTTCCTCGTTGCCGGCAAGCGAAGGCTGCCGCGCGCACCGCGGACCCGGCACGGCGACTGACGACACGCCGAGGTCGAGGTTGTCGCCGCGCGACCGCATCGGCGGTATCCTCACGCTCCGATGACCAGCCCGAGCCGGACCGACACCCTGACCCGCGAGCGCGCCAGCGAGCTCGTCCGGGCATGGGCCGGCGGACGCCCCGGACCGCTCGGCTCCGTGCTCGGTCGCCTCACGGCCGTCGACCAGGTCGGCGTTGAGCTCCGCGTCGAGAACCTCAAGAAGCGCTCGATCAAGAAGGCCTCGAAGCTGTGGGCGCTCGACCTCGCGATCCGGATGATGGACCTGACCACGCTCGAGGGGAAGGACACGCCCGGCAAGGTCCGGGCCCTGTGTGCGAAGGGGATGCATCCCCAGCCGGGTGACCCATCGATCCCGTCGGTCGCGGCGATCTGCGTCTACCCGACGATGATCGCCGACGCGAAGGAGGCCCTGAAAGGCTCGACGGTCAAGGTGGCCAGCGTCGCCACGGCCTTTCCGTCGGGCCAGTCGTTCATCGACATCAAACTTGCCGAGGTCCGGGCTGCCGTGTCGGCCGGCGCCGACGAGATCGACATGGTCATCGACCGCGGCGCCTTCCTGTCCGGCCAGTACGGCGCGGTGTTCGATGAGATCGTCGAGGTCAAGGAAGCGTGCGGTGACGCGCACCTCAAGGTCATCCTCGAGACCGGCGAGCTCGAGACCTACGACAACGTGCGGCGCGCCTCGATCCTGGCGATGGCCGCCGGGGCCGATTTCATCAAGACTTCGACCGGCAAGGTCACGCCGGCGGCGACGCTGCCCGTGACGCTCGTCATGTTCGAGGCGATCCGGGACTTCG
>SCTE01000399.1 GCA_004298915.1 Chloroflexota bacterium
ATCACGAGCAGGACCATCGCGAGCGCCGACCCGAACCCGATCCTGCTGGCCTCGCCGATGATGTTGTTGGTGACGAGGACTGACAGCAGTTCGAGGCCATTCAGGCCCCGGTTCGTGATGAAGACGAGGTCGAACGCCCGGAGCGATTCGATCACCGTGATCACCAGCACCACGATGTTGATGGGCTGGAGAACGGGAAATACCACGCGGAAGAACGTCTGGCGTTCGCTCGCACCGTCGATCGACGCGGCCTCGCGCAGGCCGGGATCGACGGACTTCAGTCCGGCGAGGTACAGCACCATGATGTAGCCGACATGGCGCCAGCTGGCCGCCACGAGGATGGCCCACAGGTTGATGTTGCGGTTGCCGAGCCAGTCGATGGCGTCGGCCGTCCCTGCCGTGCCGAGGATGCTGTTGATGAGGCCTTGGTCTGGCGAGTAGATCAGTTGCCAGATGAATCCGACGATGGCCAGCGACAACACGACCGGCAGGTAGATCGCGCTCTGGTAGATCCGCGTGCCGCGGATCTCCTTGTCCAGGAGGACGGCCAGGAAGATGCCGATCGGGGTGGCGATCAACAGGAAGACCGCAAGCCAGATGAGGTTGTGCTGGATGGCCGGCCAGAATGGGGGATAGACCCCGCCGAAGAGGTCCGTGTAGTTCTTCAGGCCGATGAACTTGATTCGATCCAGGCCGATGCCGTTCCACGAGGTGAACGACAGGACGGCGGACCCGATCGTCGGAAGCCAGATGAAGAACAGGTGGATGGCCGTCGGTATACCGACCATCAGCCCGAGGATCACCTTGTCGCGCCGGGTCAGGACGCTGAAGCGACGACGCTTGCGGGGCGGCTCGGCGGCGCCCGACCCGCCCGGAAAACCGAGCCGGCGACGCGTGGGCGCCGCCGGCTCCAGGAGCCCGCGATTGACGGAATCAGTCACGGGTTCGCTTCGATTTCAGATGCTCACTGCGGAGGCAGCGAGTCGTAGAAGGACTGGATGGTCCCGAGGAACGTATCCAGGTTCTGGTTGGGGTCATTGAGGAAGTTCTGCAGGAAGCCCTGCATGCCGTTGCCGCCGGCGAAGTCCGGCCGGGTGTCGCGGTCCAGGAACTGGGCGATCGCACCGGACTTGCCGATGATCTCAGCCATCTTCTTCTGGAACGGCGAGTAGCTGCTGGTGTCGGCGTCCTTGGCGGCCGCGACGTTGTTGGGGCTCGTCTTGAGGAACTCGAGCTGGGCGGGGCCCGTCGCGACGCACGCCAGCAGCGCCTTCGCGCCTTCGACGTTCTTCGGCGCCTTGCTCAGCATCAGGCCGTCGATCGGCGCGTCAATCGCGAGCTCGCTGTCCCAGGAATTCCCGAGGACGGGGAACGGGAAGAAGTCGAGATCATCGTGGATGGCCGGGTCGGTCGCCTGCTCGCCAGCGAAGGTTCCAAGGAAGTACATCGCTGCGTCCTTGTTGATCATCGACTGGGCGCCTTCCTGCCACGTGCGACCGAGAGCATTCGGCTGCGTGAAGGGAAGGAGTTCCTTCCAGAGGCTGAAGACATCCTTCACCCGTGAATCGGTCCATTTTTCCTTGCCGGCCATCAGGTCGACATGGAACTTGTAGCCGTTCTGGCGCATGTTCAGGATATCGAACGTGCCCATGGCCGGCCAGCCGTCCTTGTCGGCAAAGGCAAGCGGGACGAGCCCGTCCGCCTGGATCTTCGCGGCAAGGGTCTTGAAGTCGGCCCAGGTCGTCGGGACCGTGTAGCCCTTGTCGGCAAACAGGCTCTTTCGGTAGATCACGACCCACGGGTAGTTGTACATCGGGATGAAGTACTGCTTGCCGTCGTCGCCCGTGGACGCCTGCTTGAACGCGTCCGAGTAGTTGCTTCCCGCTGTCGCCCAGACATCGGAGATGTCGGTCGCGAGGCCCTGGGCCGCGAAGAACCGCATGCGGTAGCCGGCGAACCAGGTGAACACGTCGTCGGGTGTCCCCTGCAGGTACGAGTTGAGGCTGTCCTGGAAGGCGCCATGCTCGACCGTGTTGATCTTGGGCGTCGCCGTCGTCTTGGTGGCGCAGTAGTTCATCATGGCCGCGAAGGCGTCCTTCGGGACCTGATCCGAGTAGTTCGACCCGATCGTGACGTCCCCGAGGGGCGGGACCTCGGTGGGGGCTGCGGTCGGTCCGGCCTGGCTGGGCGGTGGGGTTGCCGGTGCCTGGGTGGCACCGCCCCCGCACGCCGCAAAGACCAGAAGGAACGTGGCACCAAGGGCAAGCACCCTGGCGCCGGATGAACGGTTCAGGGTTCGCACAGCGCCCCGTGTCCCGTTCGGCTGGCTGAAGTCTGTCATCTGGCGGCTCTCCTCCAACAAGGTCAACAGGCGTCTGTTCGCACATAAACCGACACGACCTCCAGGCAGTGTGAACAAATAGGGAAGGCTTGTCAACGGAATTCTCCACAATCGGCGGCGGCCGCTCCCGCATTCCGGCGTTGACTTTTGTGCGAAGCTGAGCGACGCTACGGGGACCAGCCGTCGTCGGCCCAAGGGAGTCAACCGTTCGTGCTTGCCCGTCAACGTCAGACCTACATCCTGGACCGGGTTCGGGAAGATGGTGCCGTCCGCGTAGGCGATCTGGCTCGCGACCTTGGGGTCTCGGATATGACCGTCCGGCGCGACCTGGAGCTCCTCCACCGGCAGGGCCTCCTCGAGAAGGTGCATGGCGGTGCCACGGCCTCCTCGGGGAGCTCCCTCTTCGAGCCCGGGTTCGTCGTGAAGTCGGAGCTCGAACTGGACGAGAAGGCGGCCATCGCCGCGGCTGCCGCCCGCCTCGTCGAGCCGGGAATGGCGATTGCGCTGTCGGCTGGAACTACGACCTACGCGCTCGCTCGCCGGCTGGTCGAAGTCGAAGGCATCACCATCGTCACCAACTCGGTGCCCGTGGCCGACGTCCTCTACCGGCTCGGGCGGCCCGATCAGACGATCATCGTGACCGGCGGAGTTCGTACCCCGAGTGATGCCCTCGTGGGACCGTTTGCCGTCGCTGCCCTGCGGACGATCCACGTCGACCTCGTGTTCATGGGTGTCCACGGCATGGATCCGCATTCCGGGTTTACCACCCCGAACCTGCTCGAGGCGGAGACCAACCAGGCCCTCGTGTCGGCCGGGCGACGTCTGGCCGTGGTGGCCGACCACACCAAGTGGGGCGTCATCGGCATCAGTTCGATCGCCCGTCTCGACCAGGCCGATGTCCTGTTCACCGATTCTCGGCTTGGACTGGATGCCCAGGCGAACCTGCGGCAATCAGTCCGCGAACTCGTGGTCGTGGATGCCGGTCACATGGCTATGGACGACAGTCTTTCGTGACCAGCAATCCGGGCCGGAATGGCGGTTCCCGTGCGGCGGGTGGGCGAGCCAGCCGACTGGATTCCCGCTTCGACAGCCTCCGATCAGAGCCGCATCGTCGGCACAACCCGCTGCTTGACGAATGGGTCCTGGTCTCGGCCGGGCGCACGAAACGGCCGTGGCAGGGGAGGCGCGAGGCGCCAGCCGCCGACACCATGCCGGCCTACGATCCGAAGTGCTATCTCTGCCCGGGCAATGTCCGGGCCAATGGGGAATTCAACCCCGAGTACGCCTCGACCTACGTGTTCACGAATGATTTCTCCGCCCTGCGGCCGGGCACGTCGATGGAGAGGATCTCGGATGGCCTGCTCCGGGCAGAAGGCGAGGAAGGCGAGTGCCACGTCCTGTGCTTCAGCCCTCGGCACAACCAGACGCTGGCGCGGATGCCCGTCACCGACGTCCGCCGTGTCGTCGATGTCTGGGCGACGGAGAGCCAGGACCTGGGCTCGCGGCATCGATGGGTGCAGGTCTTCGAGAACCGCGGACAGATCATGGGGGCGTCCAATCCGCACCCTCACGGCCAGATCTGGGCGGGTTCGGCGCTGCCACGTGACGCGGCCAAGGAAGACGCGACCCAGGCGGGATACCTGGCCGAGTCCGGGCGCCGCCTGCTTCTCGACTACGTAGCCCAGGAGCTCGACGGGCCGCGGGTGGTCGATCAGAACGATGACTGGCTCGTGGTGGTCCCGTTCTGGGCCTCCTGGCCGTACGAGACACTGCTCCTCAGCCGGCATCCGGCAACGCACTTGCATGACCTTGACGACGCGCGGCGGGACAGCCTGGCCGCCATTCTGGTCAGGCTGCTGACTCGCTACGACAACCTGTTCGGCCTCTCGTTTCCGTACTCGATGGGGTGGCATCAGGCCCCCTTCGGGGGTGCGTCCTCGGATCACTGGCAGCTGCACGCCCACTTCCTGCCGCCACTGCTGCGGGCGAACGTCCGGAAGTTCATGGTCGGCTACGAGCTCCTGGCCGAGACGCAGCGAGACCTGACCCCCGAGGCCGCTGCCGCCGACCTGCGCGCAGCGTCGCCGGCCCATGACGTCGCATCAGCTTCGGATCTTGCTTTCTCGACAGGGCCCTGACCGTCCAATCGGGCTCTCGTTGCGTCGAAGGCGCCCCGGCCCGGTACGATCCACCGTGGAGGTGCCATGCAGCGCTGGGGCGGTCGATTTACCGGCGAGACGGATCCACGGGTCGTGGACTTCACGCGCTCGATCGAGATCGACGTCGCGCTGGCCGCTGACGATATCGACGGGTCGATCGCGCACGTCCATGGTCTCGGCCGGATCGGCGTCCTCGGCGCGGACGAGGTCGCGGTGCTGGTCGACGGCCTCGAAGGCCTGCGGGCCGAGCTCGACGCCGGGACCCTCGTCCTCGACCCCGAGCTCGAGGACATCCACATGAACCTCGAGGCCGCCCTCGAGGGGCGGATCGGATCCGTCGCCCGCAAGCTGCATACCGGCCGGTCACGCAACGACCAGGTCGCCACCGACCTCCGGCTCTGGACGCGGCGGGCGATCGACCGGGTCGACGCTGCCATCGTCTCGATGGAGCGCGCCCTCGTCGGGCTGGCCGAACGGGAAGGCCAGGCGATCCTTCCCGGGACCACCCACATCCAGCCGGCCCAGCCCGTCCTCCTCGCGCATCACCTGCTGGCGTACGCGGAGATGCTCGAACGTGACCGCGGCCGATTCGCCGATGCCCGAGGGCGTCTCAACGTGTCGCCACTCGGTTCCGGTGCCCTCGCCGGTGCCGGCTATCCGCTCGACCGGAACGGCGTCGCTGCGGAACTCGGATTTGACGGCATCAGCGCCAACTCCCTCGATGCCGTCGCCGATCGCGATTTCGTCGTCGAGGTCCTCGCTGCCGTGGCGCTGACGATGGTCCACCTGTCGCGGCTGGCCGAGGAGATCACCTGGTGGTCGAACCCGCGATTCGGGTTCGTTCGCGTCGCCGATGCCTTCTCGACGGGCAGCTCGATGATGCCGAACAAGCGCAATCCGGATCCCGCCGAGCTGGTGCGCGGCCGAACCGGCGCTGCGATCGGCGCCGTCACCTCGATCCTCACGGTCCTCAAGGGACTGCCGCTGGCCTATCAACGCGACCTCCAGGAGGACAAGCCGCCGCTGTTCGGGAGCGTCCGCGCGCTCGAGGAATCGCTCGCCGTCATGGCCGGCCTGATCGAGGCCCTGATCGTCGATCCGGTGCGCATGCGCGAGGCGGCCGACGACGGCTACACCACGGCCACGGCGGTTGCCGATGCCCTGGTCCGAGCCGGCGTGCCCTTCCGGAGCGCCCACCACGTCGTCGGGTCGCTCGTGGCTGCCGCCGAGGCCCGTACTGCGCGACTCGATGCGGTCACGGATGACGAGATCGCGGCCGCGCTTGGAGGCGCGGACGATGTGGCTGCGTCCGGCCTGGTCGGCAGAACGGAGATCGGTGCCCTGATCCGTGGTGCCGCCACGGTCGAAGGGGCCCTGGCAGCACTCGATGTCCACGGCGGGACCGCGCCGAACCGCGTGAAGGCCGCGCTCGCCGCGGCACGGACCCGGCTCGGGCCTGGCTAGGCGTCCGCCCGGCTACAGCTCCCGGGTCGTCGCGATCGCGATGTCGCGGATGAGATGCGGATCCGGCGCAAACGCGGTGGCGAGGATCACGTGGAGCGTCGCCTCGGTCTGGCCGTGCGGCAGCTCGATCGACGGCAGGAACGGGCCGTCGAGGCGGCCGTCGATCTCGATCGTCCGGTCGCCCTCGAGTGAATCGGCCCGGATGACGCCCCACCAGGCGGTGATCGTCTCCTTGAGCCCGCTCGACACGGTGGCCTTGACCTGAACCCTGATCTCGACCCGGATCTCCTGGAGCCTGCGGGCTCGGGCCGAGTGCAGGGTGATCGTGCCGTGGAACGGCTCACCACCGCACAGCGGAGCCGGGTCCATCGTGACCGAGCCGGACACGCCATCGGCACCGACGTCGGCCGCGCCGTACATCGCGAATTCGCCGACGTGGACCGCCCCGGCCCGCAGGAGCGCGGTCGGCTGGAGGACGCGCACCGAACGCTCGATCGACGAATCGAACCCGCCGGGGACGTCAAGCTTGGCGAGAACGGTCCAGCTCAGTCCTGCGACCGTGGCCTCGAGCGTCGCGGGTCCGAGCGGGGGCACGGGCAGCTCGAAGGCCCAGTCCCGCGAGTCGCCCGGCCCGAGGTGGATCTCGCCGGACACCTGCACCGGCTCGAAGACGAGTTCCTGGCGGCGGGTCTCGGTGTGGGTCGAGGTGTGCCCGTTCGCGTCGGTCGTCGTGACCTCGACCTGCCAGTGTTCGATCGCCCGCAGCGCCACGATCAGGGCGCGGGCATCCACGGTCCCGTGGGACACGACAACGACGCGCCCGGCCACGAGCCGGCCGGGCAGCAGAGCGTCGCGCTCCAGCTCCAGCTGCCAGTCAACGCCATGGCTCGAATCGCTGAAGACGGCGGTCACGGCCCCATCATGACCGACCCCGCGGCCTGTGGCGCGCGATTCCGGGTTCATCGGCGCGCGCTACCATCCGCGAAACGCTCCGGAGGCTGGCCCATGCTGCCGCTCGATACCGTCCAGCGCGCCCCAAAGGCCCTGCTCCACGACCATCTCGATGGCGGGCTTCGCCCGGAGACCATCGTGGATCTCGCCGCGGAGTACGGGTACCACGGCCTGCCGACCACGGATCCGGAGGCCCTCTCGGCATGGATCCGGCGAGGCGCGGATCGCAAGTCGCTCGAGCTGTACCTCGAGACGTTCGTCCACACCGTCGGCGTGCTCCAGGAGCGTGACGCGATCATCCGCGTCGCCGCGGAGTGCGCCGAGGACCTCGCCGCCGACGGCGTCGTGTACGCCGAGGTTCGGTACGCGCCCGAACTGTCCACCGAACGGAAGCTGACGCTCGACGAGGTCATCGAGGCCAACCTCGAGGGCTTCCGGATCGGTTCGGAACGGGCGGCCGCGGCCGGGCGCCTCATCGTCATGAAGATCCTCGTCACGGCCATGCGCCAGGCCGCCCGCTCGGTCGAGGTCGCGGAGGCGGCGATCCGATGGCGGGATGCCGGGGTCGTCGGCTTCGACATCGCCGGGCCCGAGGCCGGCTACCGGCCGACGCGCCATCTTGAGGCGTTCGACCGGATCCGCCACGAGAACTTCCACATCACGATCCATGCCGGTGAATCGTTCGGGCTGCCGTCGATCTGGGAAGCACTCCAGTTCTGCGGCGCGGAGCGGCTGGGGCACGGGACCCGGATCGTCGACGACATCACGATCGAGCCCGACGGCACCGTTCGGCTCGGGCGGCTGGCGGCCTTCGTCCGGGATCGGCGCGTGCCGCTGGAGATGTGCCCGACCTCGAACGTCCACTCCGGAGCCGTGGGGTCCGTCTCGGACCACCCGATCGACCTGCTCCGGAGGCTCCGGTTCCGGGTCACCCTCAACACGGACAACCGGCTCATGTCGGGCGTCTCGCTGTCGTCCGAGTTCGCGGCCCTCGATGCGGCGTTCGGGATCGGGCTCGGCGAGATGGAGTGGCTCACGATCAACGCCCTGAAGTCGGCCTTCGCCCCGTTCGACGAGCGCCTCGCCCTGATCAACGAAGTCGTCAAGCCGGGCTACGCCCACCTCCGGGCCGAGACCTCGAGGGCGGTCGGAGCGGCCCAGGGAGTGCCCTCGTAGCCGGCGATCCCTCCGGCTAGGGCGACGTCGCGAAGGTGTCGCAGGCCGCCGCCGCGCCCTCCCGGTAGCCGGTCCCGAACCAGGTCTGGCGTTCCTCGGCCGAGCCGTGCGTCCAGCCCTCCGGATTGACCCGGCCCGTCGTGGCCGCCTGGATCCGATCGTCGCCGACCGCCGCGGCCGCATCGAGCGCCAGGTTGATGTCGGCCGACGTGACGGGCTGCAGGAACCCGGTTTCTGTCGCGTGGTTGGCCCAGACACCGGCGAAACAGTCGGCCATCAACTCGATCCGGACCGACGAGCTGTCGGCGCCGGTGCTGCCGTCCTGGCGGCCAAGGATCCCGAGCAGATCCTGGACGTGATGGCCGTATTCGTGGGCAACCACGTACGCCTCGGCGAACGGTCCGCCCTTCGCCCCGAAGCGCGACTGGAGCTCATCGAAGAACCCGAGATCGAGATAGATGCTCTTGTCGGTCGGGCAGTAGAACGGACCGGTCGCGCCGCTCGCCACGCCACAGCCCGAGGCGGTGGTGCCGGAGAACAGGACGGTGGTCGACTTGACGTACGGCGTATCCGTCCCGGCGAGGGCCGACGCCCAGTAGGCCTGGATGCTGTTCACGTAGCCGACGATCCGGCAGTCGGCACGCGCATTCGCGTCGGCGCCCGTCTGGCACTCGGTCGTGAGGGTCGTATTACCGGGCCCGACGACGTCGCCATCGGTGCCGGCGAGGCCGTTGAGCGCGGCTGGGTCTCCGCCGAGGACGAGGTAGGCGATGACGAGGATCAGGCCGAGGCCACCGCCTCCGACGGCCATGCCGGTTGCGCCGCGCCGTCCGCGAACATCGCGGACCTGGCCGGGATCGAGATCGGCGCCGGGTTGAAAGGTCATCGGTCCTCCAAGGCTCGTGGAGCCGCAGTGTCGCCCACGGGAGGTTCGATCTCGATCAAGCAACAAGCCTCATGCATTGCAGCAGCGTGACAGGTCGAGCCGGCTGCGGTGCACGGACCCGGGCAGGGGCCGGCAACGCTCAGCCGGCGCCCGTCCCGGCGGGGTTCTCGACGGTCGTCGGGAGGTCTTCGAGGAGCGGCGGCGTCCACGCCCACGCCGCTCCATGGTGCTTCCCGACGGCGCCGTGGCGCGCCGCCTCGACACGGAGCGGCAGGCCGAAGATCTCGATGAACCCGACCGCCGAGGCATGGTCGAACGCATCGCCCTCGTCGTACGTGGCCAGGTTCCGGTCGTACAGGGAGAGCGGCGACTGCCGACCGGCAACGACCGCAGATCCATGGTCCAGGCGGATCCGCACGTCGCCCGAGACGACCCGCTGCGACGAGGCGACGTAGCCACGCAGGTCGCGGTGGAGGGCCGAGAACCACAGGCCGTCGTAGGTCAGCTGGGCGTGCTCGTCGGCCACGAGACGATTGAACCGGAGCGTGTCCTTGGACAGGGTCAGGCCCTCGAGCGCCCGATGGGCGGTATGGAGGATCGTGGCCGCCGGGGTCTCGTAGATCTCGCGGCTCTTGATGCCCACCAGCCGATCCTCGACGTGATCGATCCGCCCGACGCCATGGGCGCCGCCGAGAACGTGGAGGCGCTCGACGAGCTCGACCGGCGGGAGGAACGTTCCATCGAGCGCGACGGGAATGCCGCCCTCGAACGAGATCGTCACCTCGACCGGGTCGGGCGCGGCCGCCGGCGCGACGGTCCACTCGTAGGCATCGGGTGGCGGCGTGACCCACGGGTCCTCGAGGACGCCCGTTTCGCAGGAGCGGCCCCACAGGTTGACGTCGATTGAATAGGGCGAGGCCTTCGTGATCGGGATCTCGATCCCGCGCTCGGCGGCATAGTCGATCTCCTGGTCGCGCGTGAGGCCCATCCCGACGCGCATCGGGGCGACGACGCTCAACCCCGGGTCCAGGGCGTGGACGGCGACATCGAACCGGACCTGGTCGTTGCCCTTGCCGGTGCAGCCATGGGCGACCGCGTCGGCGCCCTCCTTCTGGGCAACCTCGACGAGAAGTTGGGCGATGAGCGGCCTCGCCAGTGCCGTCGCCAGCGGGTAGGCACCCTGGTAGAGCGCGTTGGCCTGGAGGTGCGGCCAGACGAAGTCGGTGATGAACCGCTCGCGCGCATCGACGACATAGGCGCGCGACGCGCCGGCGGAGATCGCCCGCCGCTCGACCCCGGGACGGAGCGAGCCGCCGCCGACGTCCACGGTCAGGGTCACGACCTCCACGTCGTGCTGCTCCCGGAGCCAGGCGACGGCGACGGACGTGTCGAGACCGCCCGAGTAGGCGAGGACGACCTTCTTCATCGGATTCCCTCCATGCCGACGCCTGTGGCGATCGGCGACTGCAGTTCGGTGAAGCGGGCGAGCCACCGTTCGAGGGCGGGCTCGTCCGCGAAGAGCACGAGGAGCGTGTTGTCGCCGGCCACGGTCCCGACCTGCTGGTCGAGCGCCGACTCGTCGATCGCCTGGGCGATCACGGCCGCCGTGCCGGGCGTACCGGTCAGCACGAGGATGAGGCCACTTCGACCAACCGTCACCGGAATGTCGGCGAGGATGCGTCGAAGGTGGTCGTTGCCCTCGGCCGGGGAGCGGGCCAGGTCGTCCGCCAGCACGTACAGGTGGCGATCGCCGCGCGACACCTTGGCCAGCCCGAGCTCGGCGATGTCCCTCGAGACGGTCGCCTGGGTGACCACGAACCCGCGTGCCGCGAGTCGATCGGCGAGCTCCTGCTGGCTGCCGATCCCTTCGCGCGCCACGATCTCGCGGATGATCCGCTGGCGCTCGGGCTTGCCCGCGAGCCCGGAGCCGAGCGTGGTCCCGGACCTCACGAGGCACCCACGCTCGACGCGCGGGCCGACCGACCCACGGTCAGGCGCGTGCCAAAGGTCGGGTCGTCGAGGGCCCGGCTGACCGCACCCGGGAGCGTGCCGTCCGCGATGATCGCCTCGGTGCCCTCCCAGGCGAGCGCCCCGAGCGCGGCCCGGACCTTCGCGACCATGCCCCCGGCGATCGTTCCGCTGGTGATCAGCAGCTCGGCTTCCGCCGCGGTCAGCGTGTCCAGCTTGCGCCCGGCGGCATCCCGGACCCCGTCGACGTCGGTCATCAGGATGAGCTGCCGCGCTCCGATGCCCGCGGCAATGCCCGCCGCGACATCGTCGGCGTTGACGTTGCAGACGATCCCGTCCTCGTCGCGGGCAAGCGGGGCGACGACCGGGACCTGGCCGGCGACCATGAGGGCATCGAGGAGGTCCCGCCGCAGCCCGACGACGCGGGCGACGAACCCGAGGTCCTCGACGCGTTCGGCGATCAGGAGGCCGCCGTCCACGCCCGACAGGCCGACCGCATCGACCCCGAGGGCACGGAGCCCCGAGACCAGTTCGCTGTTGATGACGCCGCGGAGAACGGCGGCCGCGACCTCGAGGGAAGCGGCATCGGTGACCCGGAGCCCGCCCCGGAACTGGGAGACGACACCCATCCGCTCGAGCCACTCGGTCAGGCGCTTCCCGCCGCCATGGACCAGGATGACCGGGCGGCGACGAGCCAGGGCCGCGACCTCGGCCAGGACGGGTGCCTGATCGGCGATCGTGGTGCCGCCGAGCTTGACGACGACGGTCTCGCTCATGTCGTGTACTCCGAATTCTCGCGGACGTAGGTTTCCGTCAGGTCGCAGCCGAAGGCCTCGCCGAACCCGGAGCCGAGCCCGAGATCGAGGTCGATCGTGATCTCCGCGCCATCCATGGCCGCACGGGCTGCAGCCCGGTCGAAGGGTTGTGGCCCACCGGCCACGCCATCGAACACGAGGTGGCCGGCGATGCTGATCCGGAGCCGGTCCGGATCGACCCAGGCCGCGGTGCCGGCCATCGCCGCCGCCTCGTCGGCATCCAGGCCGGCCGCTTCCAGCACGGCGGCGCTCGCGAGCACCGCGTTGCCCGCGGCTCCGGCGATCCGACCCCAGTTCGGGTCCTTTCCATGCGCCGCGGCCTTGACGAGGCTGCTCGAGATCACGGCGCGGGCGACGGCGCGGGCATTCGCGTCATCGCTGGCGCCCACGACCCGGCAGGTCAGGAGGCACGTCGCGCCCTCTCCGTCCGCAGCCTGCTGGCGCGCAAGGTCGCGAGCGACGGCCTCGATGCCGCCGGCGAGGGCCTGGACGGCTGAGCTCCCGGCCGTGATCGGCGCACCGCCCGCGGCGCCGGACGCCAGCAGGAACACCGTGTCGTTGGTGCTGGTGTCACCATCCACGGACAGCTGGTTCCACGTCCGGGCCGTGGCCGGCCGGAGGATTGCAGCAAGGATCTCTGGCGATGCGGGGGCGTCCGTGAGGATCACGGACAGCATCGTCGCCATGTTGGGATGGATCATCCCGACACCCTTGGCGATCCCGGTGATGCGCACGGAGCGCGCGACGCCATCGTCCGGTGGCAGTGCCACGCTGACCGTCGCCGCCTTGGTCGTGGTGTCCGTCGTTCGGAGCGCCGTTGCGGCGGCCGCGAGGCCCTCGTCCGAGGGCCTGAGGTCCGGTGCCAGCGCTGCGACGCCTGTTGCCACCTTGTCGAGTGGCAGGCGCGTCCCGATGATTCCGGTCGAGAGGTGGAGCACGTCCTCCGGCTCGATGCCCAGCGCGGTCGCGACGATCTTGCCGACGCGGGCCTGGTCGTCATCGCCGGCCTGCCCCGTCGCGGCATTGGCGGATCCGCTGGTCGAGACCACGGCACGCACCCAGCCCCCGGACGCCGCCAGCACGGCCCTCGAACGCCGCACGGGCGCGGCCGCGAACCGGTTCGGCGTGAAGACTGCCGCCGCGGCCGCCGGCTCGCCGGTGACGGCGATGAGGGCGAGGTCCGCTCGACCGCTGGCCTTGATACCGGCCGAACGGCCGCCGGCCATAAAGCCGAGCGGCATGCGCGCCACGCGCTCGACCGGCGGGAAGTCCGATGGAGCAGGGGAGCGGTGCGGTCGGTCGTGGATCGACGTCACGGCGCCACCGGCAGGGCTTCGAGTCCGGTTGTCTCGGGCAGGCCGAAGACGAGGTTGAACGCCTGGATGCCCTGTCCGGCTGCTCCCTTCACGAGGTTGTCGATGACCCCGATCGCCAGGATCCTCCCGGTCCGTTCATCGACCCGCACGTGGACGCGAACGTGGTTGCTGCCGAGGACATGGCCCGTCGCGGGCGGTGTTGCGACCACGGTCACGAAGGGTTCGTCCGCATACGCGGCTGCATAAAGATCATCGACCTCCGCCTGGGAAACCGGCCGCGTCGGGCGGACGTGGCAGGACGCGAGGATGCCCCGCGTCATCGGAATCAGGTGCGGCAGGAAGTCGATGCCGGCGAGGGCCGCCTCCGTGCCCGTGCCGCGCGCAAGTGCCCCGAGTTCCTGCTCCATCTCTGCCGTGTGCCGATGGCTGAACACGCCGTACGCGCGAACGCTCTCGTTGACCTCGGCAAAGAGCATCTCTGCGCGCGCCTCGCGGCCCGCGCCACTCACGCCGCTCTTGGCATCGACGACGAGGTCGGCGATCAGGCCCGCGCGCGCCAGTGGCGCGAGGGCGAGGATCGTGGCGGTCGGGTAGCAGCCCGGCGACCCGACGAGGGCCGGCGTCCCGGCCAGGCGTGCTGCGCCCGCGGCGATCAGTGCGTCTCGATGCAACTCGGGCAACCCGAACACCGCCCGTGCCAGGAGGCCCGGCGCGGGATGGTCGAACCCGTACCAGGTCGGGTAGTCCTGGGCACTCCGCAGGCGAAAGTCGGGGCCCTGGTCGATGACCGTGATGCCGCGGTCGAGGAACGCGCCGACGCGCTCCGCGGCCGTGCCGTGCGGGAGGGCCAGGAAGACGGCGTCGACGTCGGACTTCAGCTCGCCATCCAGGGTCAGGCCCGTGGTGTCGAGATGCGGATGCACCGTGCCGATCGAATCTCCGGTCCTGTCACGGCCGGTCAGCCCCACGAGGCGAACATGCAGATGGCGGGCGAGGAGGCGGACGAGCTCGCCACCGACATAGCCGGTCGCGCCGATCAGGCCGACGCGGATCGGCTCGTGCGGCGGTTCCGAACTGGCGAGGCCCGTGTCCATGGACGCATGACAATACACAATGATGAATAGTCATGCAGCATTTTCGCGCGGACGACCGCGCCGGGCCTAGCCGGGGATCACATCCGGACGACGATATGGTCCGGTGACGACGACCTCGCCGCTCGCCTCGAACGGTGCGTCACCGGTCCTCCGGACGATGAACCGGTGGTGCACCTCGGTCGCGCCGGACGAGATCATCGCGTTGACCGGGCAGTACTTCGTCGCCGACAGCTCGATGCTCCGGCGAATGGCCGCCTCGTCGATGCCGGGACCCTCGACCTCGTGGGTCACCTCCACCCGGGTCAGGACCTGCGGGTATTCGTCGCGCTGTTCTGCGCGGACCTGGACCGAGTAGGCGGTGATGCGCTGGCGCTTCTTGGTGGCGATGGATACGACATCCATCGCGCTGCAGGCCGCGAGCGCGACCGCCACCGTCTCGACCGGGCTCAGTTCCGGGACTGCGGCATCATCGCCCCACCGAAAGGCACGCCCGGTTCCGGTCGTCGCGGCAAACGCCATGCCGTGCTCGTGAACGAGCGTCGCAGTTCGGACGGTGGGCATCGGTCAATGAACTCCAGGATGTGTGCCGCGGACGCAGGTCGATCCTAGCCGGGACCGCATCATGCCGTCGGGATGGCGGCGTCGGCGTCGGCCCGCCCGGCCGTCGACGCGGGCCCGGTCGATCCCTCGAACTGCTCGTGGTAGAGGCGGGCATACAGTCCATTCGCGGCAAGGAGCTGGGCGTGGGACCCGCGCTCGACGATCCGACCGCGGTCGTAGACGAGGATCCGGTCGGCACGCAGGATCGTGGACAGGCGATGGGCGATCGCGATCGTCGTCCGGCCACGCTCCAGCTTCTCGAGCGCGGCCTGGATGAGCCGTTCGCTGACGGTGTCGAGCGCGGAGGTCGCCTCGTCGAGGATGAGGATTCGCGGGTCCTTCAGGAGCACCCGCGCGATCGCGATCCGCTGCTTCTCGCCACCGGACAGCTTGTAGCCGCGTTCGCCGACGATCGTGTCGTAGCCGTCAGGCAGCTCCATCACCCGATCGTGGATCGCCGCCGCGCGGGCCGCCGCCTCGAGCTCCGCCTGGCTGGCGTCCGGCTTGGCATACAGCAGGTTGTCGCGGACGCTGGCGTGGAACAGGTACGTCTCCTGGGTCACGAATCCGATCACCGAACCGAGCGACTCGAGGGTGAGCTGGCGAATGTCCGTGCCGTCGATCTCGATCGACCCCGCGGCGACGTCGTACAGCCGGGGCAGGAGGTACGTCGTCGTGGTCTTGCCCGACCCGGAGGGCCCGACGAGCGCCACGAGCTCACCGGCGGCCGCCTCGAAGTCGATGCCTTCGATGCCGAACGGCTGGACGGGCTCCGGCGGTTCGGGCTCCGCCACCGCGGGTTCTTCGCCCGCGGTCGCCGTGGTGCCTGCCTCGACTGGATCGGCCGCCTTCACGACCGGCCGTGCGACGGGATACCGGAACGCGACGTCGCGGAACCGGACCGCGCCACGGACGGTGGCCGGATCGAGCGCGACGGCATCGGGTGCGTCCACGATCTCCGGATCCATCTCGAGGTACTCGAAGATCCGGTCGAACAGGGCCAGCGCACCCTGGATCTCGACCTGGACCCCGAGGAGCTGGCCGAGCGGGAAGAAGAGGCGGGACTGGAGCGTCGTGAACGCCACGATGTCGCCAATCGTCGGCGCCGACGTGTCGCCATTGATGGCCAGCCAGCCGGCCAGCCAGTAGACGAACGCGGGGGTGATGCTGAAGACGGTGCCGACGATCATGAAGAACCAGCGACCGACCATCGCCTGGCGGATCTGGAGCGTCGCGAGTCGCCTGTTCAACCGGACGAACCGGGCGACGGCGGCGCCCTGCTGGCCGAAGGTCTTGGACAGCAGCATCCCCGAGACGGACAGGGTCTCCTCGGTCACGGCGGAGAGCTCGGCCAGCGACTTCTGGGTCTCGCCGCTCACCTCGCGACGGACCTTGCCGACGCGATAGGTCAGGTACATGAAGAACGGCAGCATGCCCAGGGACAGGGCCGTCAACCGCCAGTCGATGATCAGCATCGCGATGACCGTGCTGATCGCCACCGCAAGGTTGGCCGTGACCGATGACGCGGTGTCCGTCACGACGCTCTGGACACCACCGACGTCATTGGCGAGGCGGCTCTGGATCTCGCCGGTCTTGGTCTCGGTGAAGAAGCGCAGCGGCATCCGCTGGAGATGCGAATAGAGCGCCGCGCGCAGGTCCTGCATGACGTTCTGGCCGATGACGTTGTTGAGGTAGCTCTGACCGAGGCCGATGAGGCCGGACACGATCGGCACCGCGATCATCAGGCCGACGTACAGGTTCAACCGCCCGAAATTGAGGTTCGGGATGGCATCGTCGATGAGGAGCTTGAGCAGGATCGGGTTGATGATCCCGAGACCGCTGGTCAGCAGGATCGCGACCGTGACGACCCCGACCTGGAGGCGGTAGGGCCGGAAGAACGCGACGATGCGCCGGATCGTCCGGCCGCGCCGCTCGCGGGGAACGGGGACGTAGTCGGGCCCGGATCCACCACCGTGGAAGCCGCCGCGGAAGGTCATGGGTGGAGGGCCAGAGCGCGGCCCCGAGGTCCGAGGTCGGGACGGATTGGCCGAGGGGCGATGCCTACCACGCCGTCAGCGTGTTGGCCTCCGTGATTCCCTGCGCCTCCAGCCAGCGCTCGGCATCGATGGCCGCCTTGCAGCCGTCGCCGGCCGCGGTAACGGCCTGGCGATAGCGATGGTCATGGACGTCGCCGGCGATGAACACGCCGTCGATCTTCGAATGGGTCTCGTCGTGCACGACGAGATAGCCCTTCTCGTCCACCTCGAGGACGTCGGCAAACGCCTCGGTGTTCGGTCGGTGGCCGATCGCGATGAACAGGCCCTCGATCGGCATCCGCCGCTGCTCGCCTGACACCGTGTCCCGAAGGGTGAGTCCCTCGACCTTCGATTCGCCGAGGACCTCGTCGATCCCGGTGTTCGTGTGGATCTCGATCTTGGGGTTCGCCAGCGCCCGATCGACCATGATCCGGCTGGCCCGGAACTCGTCCCGTCGATGGAGCATGTGGACCTTCGTCGCGAACCGGGTCAGGTAATTCGCCTCCTCGAATGCCGTGTCGCCACCGCCGACCACGGCGATCTCGCGGTCCTTGAAGAAGAACCCGTCGCACGTCGCGCAGG
>SCTE01000400.1 GCA_004298915.1 Chloroflexota bacterium
GTCGAGCGTCACCGATACGGCTGGCGTGCTCGACGATCCTGTCGGCCGCCTCGGCAGCCGCGTTGAGCCTGCCGAGCGTGAACTCATGGGCCATCACAAGGCGCCAGGCGCGAGCCAGACCGGCATCGTCCCCGAATGGCTCGAGTGTCGCCACGATCTCCTTCGCCTGTTGAATGCCCTGGCTCGCTGACATGTCGCCGGACGACAGATGTGGGTACTGACGGACGACGGCGACGCGAGCGCGCAACCGATGATCGTCGAGCCGTTCGGCAATCTCGGCCGCTTCGGCCAGGACACGGAGCGCGTCGGGAAACGCACCGCTCGTCGTGTGCGCCTCGCCGAGGTCGGCCAGCAACTCGACGCGGAACACGAATTCCTCGGGCAGCAGGGCGACGGCCCGCTTCAGCAGGCTTGCCGCCGCGGGCAGATCGCCGCGGGCGAAGGCCCGCCTGCCAGCCGACGCCAGCTTGGCCGCCGCCCGCTCCCCGACCAACCGCGCCTCGTCGTCGAGAACCCCGAGCTCGGACCGGTAGCGATAGGCCTGCTCGAGGTGGTACCCGAGGATCTCCTCGAACTCCATCTCGCGGCCGCGCTCACGGTTGACTCGCTCGGCCCAGACGACGAATCGCTCATGGAGCGCGACCCGGATCCGCTTCAGCAGGCTGCCGTAGGCGGTGTCCTTGATGACCTGGTGGCCGAATCGGTACGTCCCGTCGTCCAGGCTGGCGCGGCGGATGAGCTCCTTGGCGGTGAGCGAACCAAGCTCCGCCTCGAGGGCACCCTGGACTTCCCCATCGACCAGCTCCGCGAGCGCCTCGTCGGCAAAGGAGAGGCCGATCACCGCC
The DNA here is from genome assembly GCA_004298915.1 of Chloroflexota bacterium. Taxonomy (GTDB): domain Bacteria; phylum Chloroflexota; class Limnocylindria; order Limnocylindrales; family CSP1-4; genus UBA5189. The sequence goes on from SCTE01000400.1 coordinate 846, forward strand.
GCCGGCTCGATGACCGCGCGCTCGTCCACGCCGAGCGCGTCGAGTCGCGCTGCGACGAGGGCCTGGACGGTCGGCGGAATGGCCAACTCGCCCGACGTCCGCGTGGAGATCCAGCGATCACCCTCGCGACGGATCGCGCCGGTCTCCTGGAGCATCGACACGATCTGCTCCGCGTACAGCGGATTTCCGTCCGCAGCCTCCGAGATTCGGGTCAGGATGGACGGGTCGAGGTCGCCGAGAAGCTCCCCCACGAGGTCACCCGTTTCCGATCCGGAGAGTGGTGCGAGCGTGATCAGCCCCTCGGCATGTGCAGCCGACCAGTCCGGGTAGCGCTCGCGCAGCTCCCTCCGGGCGGAGCACAGGATCAGGATCGCGCCGCCGCCAATCGTCTGGACCGCGTCGTCGAGCACGTCGAGGAACGTTTGCTCGGCCGAGTGGATGTCGTCGATGATCAGGAGCAAGGACTGCGAGCCGGCCAACGCCTCGAACAGTCGCCGAATGCCCCACATGAGTTCGGTCAGGGGGAACTGGCTGCTCGACAGGCCCATCATCGAGGCGACCCGCTCCGTCGTGGCGTCCCGGTCGGCCGCCGGTTGCAGATTGTCCAGAAGGTCGCGGACCTTCCGGATCGCGACCTCGGGCGCGTCATCGGCCTCGATCTGCGCCGCCTCGCGAACGACTTCGGCAAGCGGCCAGAACGTGATGCCGTCCCCTTCGCC